>CAYIPM010000141.1:0-2721 GCA_964365195.1 Candidatus Woesearchaeota archaeon | reverse complement strand
ACCCCGCAGCTTGCTGCGAAGTGAGCCGCAGCGAACGATGGGATTTTTTATTTTCAAAATAACATCCAATAGAATTTAATCCGATTAATCCTGCTCCAATTATAGTTCTTAATTTTGATTTCATTTTTTTCCTCCAGCTGGCTTTGCTCCACTTGCTTCCGGCTTTTTCTTTTGAACGCCGACGACAGTTCGTGATCCTTTTTTGCTTCTAAAGTGGCTTCGCGTGCTTTGTCCTCGTGTCGGTTGTCCGAGTGCATGACGCAGTCCTCGATATGAGCGGATTTTTTTCAATCGTCGAATATCAAATTCTTTTTTCATATCTAGTTCATTTGTAATCAAATGATAATCTTTTCCAGTTTCAAAATCATGGCGTCGATTCAGTAAAAAATGCGGCAATTGAGGGTTTTCCAAAAATTCTGTAATTTTTTTTAGTTCGTCGCTGGTAAGCTCACTGATTTTTTTTAATGGATCGAGTGATAAAAGATGACAGGTTGCATGTGAAATGCTCCAGGATACTCCCTTAATATACGTTAACCCCGCCAAGACTCGTTTATTTCCAGGAATATCGGTTTGCAGAATTCTCACTAGACTTACATAATCTTGTTTGAGTGCGTGTTGCGGTTTTTCTTTTATCATTGTTATGTTAGTACAACGTGCCTTTTTTAAACCTTATCGTTTTAAGATATTGTAAGCGCTTTCGTTAAGATATGTGCCGCCCTCTTAAATTCTCATCTTCGCATAAAAAGATTATATCGCTCTTTACCCAGTACTTCTTCAACAATTCGTTTTTCAATTGCTTTACGTGGATCAGGTAAATTTGAAACGCGTTTTTTTAAATCTTCTAAACTCGCAAACAAACTTTTTTCTCGTTCTTTTAATATTGCTTCCGTGTGCTTTTTTCCAAATCCCGGCAGCAATTCTATTTGATGCAGGCGCGTATTAATTGGTGCGGCAGTATTAAAAAATTCTAAAAAAACTGGCTCATTCGCAATAATATATGTTTCAATAAAAGTATGTAATTGTGTGCGTGCAGTCTCTGTTAATTTATTTTCAGGCAGTCGGCCGTTAATAAAATAAATTTTATCGCGTTTGCCTTCGCCAATATACACTTTTTCTCCAACTTCAAGGGTCATTCCTCGACGAGGAGTTAGTTGCAATAGCGTAAAGAATTTTTCACCGATAGCTTGAACTAAAGGCATGTTTTTTCTCTCAAGGGGATATCCATAAGGGAGGTAATCTAAGATTATCGCATTTTCTTCTTTTTCCATTTTGTTTCCGTGTGTTTAATGAAATCATCCAGGTAGTGAAATGAAACAAAATACGGCGGCAATTTATACAGCATTCTTGACAATATCAAGAATTTTTTTTGTTTCTTCTTCGTTTAAACTAACGTCGATAAATATTTTATTCAGATCACTCGCATCTTCAGGCAGCAGATCCATAATTTTAATAAGTGTTTCTCGTTTCATTTTAAGTAAATCAAGCTTGTTCAATTCTTCCCGTATTTTTTTTGCTTGCGACGGTTTTGCATTCATAAATTTTTTTAAGAACAATTCTATCTCTTGTTTTCGTTCGCTGTCTGGAATATCTTTCAAGAGTTCTTCAACTTCATACATTGCAAGCGGTGTTCGTTCAAGTATCATTGTATTACAAAATTTTGTTTAAATTTAATTTTGGAATGCTTGAAAAATTTATTTTTCATTGTTTCAATCTCCGTAAATGGACGGCATGCACCAGATATTTTTTCTCTTTTGCAATATCTTTCATTTTTATAATATAATAATCGCCTTGTTTACCGATAACGATGCCGCTTCGTCCCTGTAATTTTTCTGGAAATTGCGGCATAAGACTTAACTCACGAACAACTGTGACTCTATCTCCTGTTTCAAATTCATTAAAGTATTGACTAAGCCGAAGTTTTCCCCGTTCCCGCATTCGTTTCATTTGTAACATGTTATATAAATTTCTAGCGTAGTCGTATTTTTAAAGCTTATGGCCTATATTTTTGTTTAGGACAATATTTTTATAGACACATTTCTATAAATTTCTATGGCTTCAATTGTTTTTTTTAAGGGAGAAATAACAACAAGAGATCGATTATACATCCCTCCATATAACACTATATTCGGCGGTTATGCGCTTTTATTAGTAGATCGATCAACAGATAAAATTTATGCCGCGGCAGATATTCCAGAAAATGAAGAAGAGATGATTGACCGATTCAAACAAATATATCCTGATAAGGATCTTGCAGAATTCTTTGTTGCTGATGGTCCGGTAAATATTGAGTCCATTGCAGAAAGTAACCGCAATAGATTAAAATAAGTAAATTTTAAATCTTTTATTACATTTAAACAACATGGCCTTGATGTAAATCACCGCGCGTGCTTGCCTCTTCCATGTTTTTAACAATCGTATGAAATAACTTATCACCGAATGCTTTGCGGCCGCAATTCTGACAAAAATCAATAATACTCTTCTCAGAAATTTCCTGCTTACAATAAATACATTTTTTCATCTCTTTCCTTCATTATAGTCAAAGACATTTATATTTCACCGTTTTGTCTTTGACTTATTAGAAAAAGACTTACAAATATGGTAAAAACTTACGCCTTTTACTATATCTACTAATTTAAAACTATAACTATATAAATTTTTGTGTGATTTTGGCTCCATCCCATATTAAATAATCCAAAAATATTTCTTAAATAAAAGGAGGTG
>CAYIPM010000140.1:0-2733 GCA_964365195.1 Candidatus Woesearchaeota archaeon | reverse complement strand
GCAATTCCATTTTGTTGTTATTTTTTATTTTCAAAAATGGAATTGCTCGCAAGCTCCGGGGTATTAACCCAAAAATTCTAATAATTCTATTTTTTCTCAAACGTTACGCCAGTACCGCTTTCTCCGCGAGCATTATCGCTCCTTCTTTTGATTTTGCGCAGGCAATAAAAAGATTTTTGTGACAAAAATAGGCATCACGCACACCGCTTATCCGCGCTAAATCCGCATCCACGCGGTCTGCCCAACTTGCAGGTAAATTTTTTCTATTTTCAAATCCTTCCATAGAAACTGCAACTGCATGCACACAATAGCTTTCTTTTCCTTGTCGATACACGACAAATAGTATATGCTGATTTTTGGCAACAATACTTTTCCACGGTGGTGCAGGTGAAGGCAATACAATATATTTTTTCCGATGCAGGTACGCCTCTTTAATTGCTTTTTGTACAATCGCCTGCGCGCGCGGTATCTGTTTTGCTTTTGCAATTTCTCTATGTAAAACTTCCATTGCAAAGCTTACCGCATCATTAAATTCGCGATCATAGTTTTCTTTTTCTTGCGTCCACGACGGATTAAATAAATCAATAATCTTTTGCAGCGTATATGGTTGCACAATCGGTTCATTATACAGAGAAATACCATTATCAAGTGCATCAATCGGCTGCAATAATTTTTTATCAATATACTCAAACACAATTTTGTTTTTTGCAAGTGTATATCCAAAATGTTTCCAGATTAAGCCGGCAGAGGCATATAAAATCCCATTTCGTTTCAGCCGAAACGATTCCTGATGATGATCAAATAATCCTTTTGCGGGATTATACATTCTTCCGACATCAACACACAAATCTGCTCGGCTGTATTGCACAGGATCGCGTGTTCGTATAAACCGAATCGACGGATACATAAGTTTTAAAATCGCAACCGCAAAAACATCATCGGTATGAAATATGCCGTTGTGTGTTGCAACTAAAGAAATTGATTTCATCTTTCATTAAGCAAAAATAAACTTAAAAAACTATCGACACTCTCCTATATCATGAATAAATCAAAAAAATTATCAAATATGCAAGCCAATCGAGAAATCCAAAAAATATTCTCACAAAAAAAAATTGCCTCTCGGGACATTAAAAAAGCGAAAAAAATTGCTGCCGCAAAAAATATTCAATTAGGCAATGTAAAAAATAAATTTTGTAAAAAGTGTTTAACTTATTTCAATGCAGAAAATTCACAAATCAGAATAAAAAAAGGGATGAAAACAATAATCTGTAAAAAATGCGGATATGTTGGAAGGTGGAAGATTAAAAATTAATTATAGTCAACGACTTTAGTATTTCCCCGGTTTGTCGTTGACTAGATGGGGAAAGACCTATGTCTTTTTAGAGTAAATATAAATTAGAGGTGGCCTTTATCTAATAAACTTTCTACAGCACTGACACTCAGTATCTCCGCATAAAGCCGCTTAAGCGGCTTTAGTGTCGTTGGAAAAATAGAGTAATTTATTTTCGTTTCTCTAAAATAAAAATTATTTTTTTAAAAATTCAATAAAAATATAAAAGATGTCTGGCTATCGCCAGATATTTTTCATTACAATAACAACAAAAAAGTTACGTAATCTCATGAGCAAATATTTGCTCAACATGTTTCAAATATTTTTTGAATGAAATAGCGGGATGTTTTATCCTGTTAACTTCCCAATTTGCAAGCAGGACAAGAGAGGTCATAAAATAAAAATATCTGATTATCGCATAATTGCTTTTAGTTTTTATGCGCGCTTCATCGTGCACCCGAAAATCTGTTTCAATCTGCCATCGCTGTTTGTATTTATAAATCAGATAAATACTTTCCTTAAGATTGGTTGCGAAGCACCAATAGTAATCATTTTTATTTGCAATCACATCTTTAATCACCACTATTTTTGTTCTTCCAACAAAATTAGTTTTGTGTTTGTTGTACGTGCGCACATGTTCGTATGAAGCGATTGTATCTGTCTGCACAATATATTTTTTCGTTGCTTTGTTCTGAGGAACAAAGATTAGATATTTCATTTGTATCGACGATAAAAATGAAATTAAATCCCAGATATAGAATCCTCTGTCACATAAAATTAACCTGATAACAAAAGGTAAACTTCTTGCATACGCAATTAATTCTTTTGCCAGCGTGGTTAAGTCATCTCCTTGCCTGTAAGGAATTGCCATTAATGGCAATGGCCGTGGTTCAACAACAGTTATAACAAGATAAGTAAATGCTTCATCAGTACCTTTCTCATTTTTTATTTGTCGCACATTTAATGTTCCATTTTCTCCGTAATACAATTCTTTCGTTGTGTCTAGTGCGAGCACAACTCTTCCGATGCCCATTCTGCCGATCGCTTTTCTGGTGTTACATTCAAACCCTTTTTTTAATTGCAGCTCATTTGTTGTTTTCAAATATCGATGCAGTGTGTCTGCTTTGTTGCTTACTGTTTCGACATAGCTTATGGTTCTTGCTGCCTCGATCAAAGCCGCGATAATTTTATCCGTTGCTACTCTCAAGCTGTTAGAAACAGATTTAAGCACCTCTTTCGTCCATTTCTCTATTGAAGACATGAGCTATGGAGCAATCCATAGCTCTTTTATTTTTCTAGAAATTATAGAGTGATAATTAATTTAGTATCTCTGCGGAGATACTGACACTATAGGCTCCATCCCACATAGAATTCCCTTAAGGGAATTCTTAATGATACATTAA
>CAYIPM010000139.1:0-2744 GCA_964365195.1 Candidatus Woesearchaeota archaeon | reverse complement strand
ACATGTTCCGCAGCTGCCGCCGCATCCATCTGGTCCGCATTGTTTTCCTGAACATAATGGAGTACATGTAGTATTACATGATCCAGTCGCATTGTTGCATCCAGTTTTACAAAACGTTGAACTTCCCCATTCCAGACACGAATCAGCATCGTAGTTTCCACAGCTTTCTGAATTTTGTCCATTGCATCGCTTTGATCCAGTCGACGAGCATTCATTTGTGCAGCCACTAACACATTCTCCATTGCTACAACTTTGTCCAGTTGCGCATGCAGCTAAATTTTTCCAATCTAAACAACTATCTGCATCACCATCAACCGCACAAATTTGAGGAATTCCCGTCGCTGAACATTGTTTTAATCCAGCACTTGAGCATTCATTGCTGCATCCTATCACACACTGTCCATTTGCATCACAACTTTTTCCCGTCGGGCAAGTACCACAATTCAGAGTTGTTCCACAACCATTATCCCAACTGCCACATTGTTTTGCAAGTCCAGAACATGTTTTCGGTGTACACGAAGAACTATTGACACACGCACCATTATTACATTGACTACAACCTTTTAATTGATAATCAGTTCCACCATTTGCATTACAATAATATTCAATTAACAGTAATCTATCACAAAAATCAGTAGCAGTGCCACCAAATACATTAAGAACAGTTCCACGAGTAAAAAAATTAATTCCACCGTCGCTGTCAGTACATGCAGCATTGCAATTTCCAGTCGCACTATTACAACCTGCAGAACAAAAAGTTGCTCCTCCCCACTCAAGACAAGAATCAGCGTCGAAGTTTCCGCACGTTTCAGAGTTTGTGCCACTGCATCGCTTTGATCCAGTCGACGAGCATTCATTTGTGCAACCTATAACACAATCTCCACTTTGACATGTTTGTCCGCTTGGACAATTTGCAAGATTTTTCCATTCTAAACAAGAATCGCTATCACCATCAGTTGCACACACTTGCGGAATTCCCGATGACGAACATTGTTTTGCTCCTGCTGTTGAACATTCGTTGGTGCAACTTCCGTTACTTATACACGCGCCATCATTACATCCATTCACACAAGTATATTGCTCAGATAACAAAATATCTCCTAATAAAGGTCCAGAACAATAATATTCAAACAAGTATTTTTTATTCGACAAACACCCATCAGTGCCGCTATAACCGTATTTATCTGATCCAATTCCTTTCACAAAATAATTAATTCCACCGTCGCTGTCAGTGCATCCAGGTCCTTTTAAAACCGGTGCTCGTCCGCTTCCAAAATAACTATCAATAAAATCACTCAACCATCCTGCAGAAACAAAACTCGTTGACAAAAGAACAATAAAAATCCCAGCTAAAAAAATTAAATAGTATTGTTTCTCACCGCCTTTCATAGTAGCTTTAGAAAAAACAACTATTTAAAATTTGTGATGTTATTGGCTTTGCGTACAAATTATTTTATCTTCGTGAAATAAGATAATCTTGCTCGGTTGTGCAAGATTATTCTTGCAGTAATTTGGACAAATTTACTGTGATATCTGATTTTGCTTACAATTCCAAATACTCTTTTGAATGCGGAATGAAAGCTCTCGCAGTGAACGCGTTGATAATATTCAGTAAGCCATGCAATGACATCGGTAAAAAAATCGAGATACATATCTGTCCATCCCTTTCCTCCGTTGAGTTTATTATTTTTCTTTGGATACACATAGGGAATGATTTTATTTTCAACTATTTTTCTTATTAACTCTCTGTCATTGAATCCAGAATCCAATCTAAAACTGTCTCCTTCGACCTCTTCAATCAATGAATGCATTGCTCTGCATTCTTCTTTTGAAAAATCAAATGCCTGTACAATTTCTCGCGAATCAACAATTGAAGTGAGAAATTCTTTTGTAGATTTTCTGCTTAATCCGTAGTTTTGTCGACGGGAAGTTTCAATTCCAGAACCATCCCCCATCAGGCAGCCGTTTGAATTTTTATTTCTATTTTTGTAGAGCTACCGCTCAGTATTGTTTGTGTTTCCATTTTTTCTCCGCGCGACGCGCGCACCACAAGTTTTATTTAGAATGAGCTAGTTATCTCTAAGTTAATACTGTTCAAGGGGGCTAGCTGTCTAGCTCCCTTTGAATAATTTTTCTAAGAATAAATACTTTATCGACGATGGGCGCAATTCAACACGCCCCTTAAAAGGTTCGGATTTCTTGCGCAGACTTTAACTTTCATTTCTTACGAAATTTCAAGTAAAAAGATTTATGAGATGAAAAATAAAGAAATTGTCTAAAATTTCGTTATCTCCACAGCAAGCCGACGGAGTATTCCGCGAAATTTTTGCTACGCACCGACAATTTCTAATTTTCAAATTGACGACGCAACAAGCTGCTAGGTATTAACCAAAAAATTCTAATAAAAAATAAATATTTCGAAATAGATTAAAAATAGTATCAAAAAAACAATGGGGCACTGCCACCTTAAAAAGTGCGGTTTGTAAAGCCCCTTGTTTTTAGGATGATCCAAAATTGAAAACACAAAGCTACGACCTCATTCTAAAGAACGAGGTTTTCAATTTGTGGACATAAAAGAAAAATTAAAGTTTTTTTCTTAAATCAACAAAAGGCTTTAATACATCAGGATGTAGAACTCCTTCTAATCCTCTAAGCGTTTTATCAACTGCTTGTAAATCTGCCATTGTATAAGCTTTGTCCGGATTAACCCAAACCTCAATATTGAAAAAATAAAAAGTTAAATT
>CAYIPM010000138.1:0-2770 GCA_964365195.1 Candidatus Woesearchaeota archaeon | reverse complement strand
TATCTAAAGAATCAATTAATCTATCGCCATCATTATCAATGCCATCACTGCATTGTGGTTTTGTAATCGGCGGACAAGTACATTGAGCAGTGCATTGTCCGGGACATGAAACAGAATCTGTTCCATCGCATTGTTCACCGCCTTCTTTTTTATTGTTGCCGCAGATTGGCGATGTTCCAGAAAGATCATACAGGTAAATATCCTCAATTATATTTCTATTATCATCCCAAACTATTTTATCTCCATAAATATCTGGATTCTGTTGATTATAAGCATTTGTTGTTATTCTTTTTTCAGTATTTGTTGAAAGATCATACAGGTAAATATCATCATTTCCATTTCTATAATCCGACCAGACTATTTTATCTCCGTAAATGGCTGGATTCTGTTGATTATAAGCATTTGTTGTTATTCTTCTTTCAGTATTTGTTGAAAGATCATACAGATAAATATCTAAATCGTAAATATTATCCTTTTCATTTTTATTATTTCTATCATCCTCCCACACTATTTTATCTTCGTAAATAGCTGGATAAAATTGATATGACGGATCACTTGTAATCTGTCTTTCAGTATTTGTTGAAAGATCATACAGGTAAATATCATAATTTCCATTTCTGCCATCCTGCCAAACTATTTTATCTCCGTAAATGGCTGGATTCTGTTGATTATAAGCATTTGTTGTTATTCTTTTTTCAGTATTTGTTGAAAGATCATACAGGTAGATATCATCATTTCTATTTCTGTCATCATACCAAACTATTTTATCTCCGTAAATGGCTGGACTCCATTGACGAGCAGAATCTGTTGTTATTCTTTTTTCAGTATTTGTTGAAAGATCATACAGGTAAATATCAAAATTACCATTTATACCATTCTCATAATGCCAAACTATTTTATCTTTGTAAATAGCTGGACATATTATATCCGGCCAGGGCGGCCACATTTTGGAATTTGTTGCTATTTTTTTTTCAGTATTTGTTGAAAGATCATACATGTAAATCCTATCATCAAAATTGTAATCATACCAAACTATTTTATCTTTGTAAATAGCTGGACATCGTTGAGTTGTAAGATATTTTGTTATTCTCCTGGTATTTGGTTCTAGCTTAATAACGAGATTTTTTATTTCAAATTTGTTATCTTTATTCCAAACCTCTAGTTTAAGATAATTTTCTTCTACATCTAATAATGAAGCAGAAAAATCTTTATATAATATTCCGTTATCAACTTGATTATTGCTTGTAATTAATTCAATCCATTGACTTGGATTCTTACCTTTTCCATACGATACTTTATATGCTTTAAAATTTTCTCCTTTTGCTGTTCCAATAATATCAAATATAGCTGTGCTTTCAATAGTTCCACTTATTGTAATTTTGGCAATAGGAGGCTTAATGTTAAGGCTGATTGCTTTCGCAATATCCAATCTTCCAAATCCTTGTGTATCAATGTCATATTCTTTATTTGTCGCAGGATTAATTAATTTTGTCGCAGTGTTTTTTATGACCATTTTAATCTCATCAGGTTTCCAATCAGGATGTTTTTGTTTAAATAATGCTACTGCCCCCGCAACCATGGGTGTTGCCATACTTGTCCCTGAAATCTGCCCATGGGTAGTGTCAATAAGGCCATCGCACACAGGATATTCTACTTCTGCTGTTTTTGCAGCACAAATAATTGACCCAGGAGCCACAATGTCCGGTTTATTGATAATTTCACTGCCATTAGAAGCAGGCCCTCGAGAACTGAATGACGCAATTGTATCTTTTTTTGTGCCAGATTTTCCTGTAGGATAATCTTTCTTTAATGTTGCACCGACAGTAATTGCTTTACGGGCTGTTCCTGGACTATTAATTGTTCTTCCAGAAGGCCCAGAATTTCCTGCAGCAACAACTGCAATAGTGCACGCTGCAGCATTGTCAATTGATTTGCTCTTAGAATCATCAGGATATCCTGGTCCACCTAAGCTCAAACTAATAATATCAAGATAATCATTATTTTCGCACGGAATTTTATTTTGATTTAAATCAACGCTACGTTCAATTGCTGCAATAATGTTAGCAGAACTCCCGCCTCCAAGAAAATTCAAAACTTTATACGCATAAATCTGTGCATCAGGTGCAACACCTTTTAATCCGCCGGCACCAGAACCCGCTGCAATGCCCGCAACATGCGTTCCATGTCCATTATCATCCATCGGATCAGTATCTTTATTGAGAAAATCATAACCTCCCGCAACTTTACAACTCCCTCCAAAACAGCCACAGGTACACTGTGCAGTGCATTGTCCCGGACATGAGGAAGAATCTGTTCCATCACATTGCTCATTCCCTTCTTTTTTGTTGTTGCCGCAGATGGGACCAGATAGATCATACAGATAAATATCATCAAATTGATTTCTGTCATCCTGCCAAACTATTTTGTTCTCGTAAATAGATGGATACCGTTGATTATAAGCATTTGTTGTTATTCTTCTTTCAGTATTTGTTGAAAGATCATACAAGTAAATATCAAAATCGTGAAAAATATCATCTCCTTTACCCAAATTCTCCCAAACTATTTTATCTTTGTAAATAGCTGGATTCCATTGAGAATCAGAATTTGTTGTTATTCTTTTTTCAGTATTTGTTGAAAGATCATACAGGTAGATATCCCAGTTTCCATTTCTGGAATCATGCCAAACTATTTTATCTTTGTAAATAGCTGGACTAAGAGAATCAGAATTTGTTGTTATTCTTTTTTCAGTATTTGTTGAAAGATCATACAG
>CAYIPM010000137.1:0-2843 GCA_964365195.1 Candidatus Woesearchaeota archaeon | reverse complement strand
AGAAGTGAAGAGATTATCCTAGCAGAGCTGCCCGAAGGGCATTAACTTGTTTCATAATTATCCTTGGATGATATGAAGGATGCCCCACACCTTCAGAAATCATATCAAACCTTGAAAAATCCAAAGAATCAACAAACTCTTCAACAAAAAAACAGATATGATTTTTTGGTATCATATCTTGAATTGATTGAGGAATCAGCCAATTCTGACCATTAAAAGAATTCATATATACCATTTTACCTCTTTTATTTTCTCTTCGAGAAAATAACAATTTAATTAGTTTATCGACGATAAACTACTATTTATATTTTACTAATTATGCCACAGCCTGTAAAGTCTGTAGATATCTTTAATTCAGTTATATAATCCTCTTTTAATTTCTCCAGCCATGCGGATTTGGCTGAACAGTCACTAACGGTGATGAAATATATTTTCGTTGTTGCGATTGCATCTGCGGTGCCTGCCGAGGATTTTGTAAAGGTTGAAGTGATTGTGGGGCAGGCGTTGGGATTGGTTCTGGCAATCGTTGTATCGGATATTGCCCCGAAGAAGGAAGCGGCGCTTGAATTGGAGATTTTTTCATTGGCGCAGGAGTTACATAGTGCACGTGCGGAGCTTGCACGACTACTGCTGGTTGAGAATAAATTACCGTCGGTGAATATGGTTGTTGCCATATGGGTGCGCAGTAATTTTGTGGAAGAGGAATTATCTTTCCGGGAAATACCCCCGGAATAAATCCGCATCCTTGATGAAGAATTTGTTTGCATGTTACAACTTCAGTTTGCACAGGCATTAAAACGCTTCCATACATCACTCTACCGCAATGATCGCGCGTGAGAACTGTTTGAGGTACATAACCAATTGCTGCTTGCGTTTGAACATGCGTTACTCGATTATTAATCCCTAAAAATCCTCTTTCTATAGTAATATAATCTGCTCCATTCGTCGACAATGAAAATAAAGATGCCAGTGATAGTGTTGCCGATGTTATTACTTTTTGAACAAGATTTTTTTTCATGAATGTACTGCGTGAAAATAGTTTAAATATATTTACGTAACACTTTTGTCTGAGGGAGTAGTAAAAATAAGCAGATTATCCTAAGAATGTGATAAGATCTATCACAAATAATAATAAGAAAGAACAAATGCGGCAATAGCAACAATTATTTCAATAGCTCCGAGTTTTCTATAGTACTTATCAGATTTTTTCATAAAATATCTCACAAACCATCTTACTTTTCCTGGAGCTAACACTGCAAATAAACCTTCAAGAATTGCAAGTACTGCAATAACCATAACAACCTCTTTAACAATCATATTTAATTAAAGAAAAAAAGGTTTAAATATTATAGGGTTAGACAACTAGAAAGGCTCGATTCTTGGCTGGGTCATAATCTTAAAAAAATAAAATTATTTTTTCAGGAACATTTTTAATTAATAAAACATTTATTATAGTATGAAAAAGAGTGTGATGATTGTTGGATTTCTTGTTGTTGTAGTAATATTATCAGTTGCTCTTTTCGCTTTAAAATTTAACACAAATAGGGAAGAAGATACTAAAATTAATGATGTAAATCAAAAACTTGAAGAAAATCTTGGAAGTTTATGTTCTGGAGAAGAAGAATGTCGTGATTTTTGTCAAAACAACAGAGGAAGATGTGAAAGTTTTTGCAGAGGAAATAATATTGAGATATGTTCTGTGATATTTCCTCTCGAATATAATAAGCAAAACACAGATAGACAAAATAATGAAGAAAACTGCAGGAGTAATCCTAATCCTGTTTTTACGCACGCATTTGTAGATATCACAAAGATTACAGAAATATCGCAATAGGGCAACAATGCAATATATAATCCCGGATCGCAAGCACGCAGTTATGTTTCTGTGAAAGAAGGTGAAAGCACCCCCGTTTACGCGCCGATAAATGCTACAATTACTAGAATTTATTATAGTGATAAAAACTATTCTAAAGCTTTTGATAGAGAGTTTATCCGACCCGAATATAGAATTGATTTTCAGATAAGCTGTGAAGTGACGATGGCTTATGATCATATTGTAACAATTGCTGATAAATTCAAAGAGTTTGCTCCGCAAGTGCCTTCGCCAAGAAGAAATGATGGAGTTTCTGTTTCCATTCCTGTGCAAGCAGGAGAACTTATAGGATATACTTCGGGAGGTTTTCCGGGAAGAGCTTTTGATTTTTTGCTTCTTAATCGAGCGCGCCAGTCACAAAATCTTAATCCTGCAAGATGGATTTCAGATCATTCACTCTACAAAACTTGTCCGTATGATTATTTTGTTCCTGAATTAAAGAAGCAGTATTATAATTTTATTGCTGCAGAGGGAGGCATGCGAAATTGTGGGCCAAGAGTTAAGGAAGTTCCGAATACAATTGCCGGATATTGGTTCCAAGGCGATGCGACAGAATCGAAGGGATCAAGATTTGTAATTTATGGAACAAATCACTTTGTTGAATGGACTTTGATTAAATCTTCTGAAGCCCCTATTGCATATCGTACGCAGGACGCTGGTTTTGTTCTCCCAGAAAATGTAACTGAAGGTACATCGGCCTGTTATTATGATAACAATAAAAATGTTTATATTTATATTAAGATGCTTTCTGATGATAAAGTTGATCTTGTAAATGGTGACGGAAAGTGTCCTGCAAGCTTTCCTACGGGATATGAGACATGGATTAGATAAATTAATCTTTAGTTTTAAATATTTACTCATTGCAGTTCACATATATTATTAAATAATTTTATTTTTTTCTTATTATGTTTACATTTATAGCTAAGGACGTAAGTATTTCCTCATATCCTGCTTAAACTCTTTATGTTTC
>CAYIPM010000136.1:0-2867 GCA_964365195.1 Candidatus Woesearchaeota archaeon | reverse complement strand
CTTCTGGAAAAGAATGCTTGACGGGAAAAGGAATAAAAATTGGGATTATTGATACTGGTGTGGATTATACGCATAAAGATTTGGGGGGATGTTTTGGAAATAATTGCAAGGTTGCCGGCGGTTATGATTTTGTCAATAAAGACAATGATCCTAAAGATGATAATGGTCATGGCACGCATGTTGCGGCAACTGCTGCAGGAAATGGAATTTTGAAAGGTGTTGCGCCTGATGCGACGATATATGCGTATAAAGTTTTGAATGCGGAAGGAAGTGGAAAAGTCTCTGGAATTATTGCTTCTATCGAAAGAAGTATAGATTTAAATCAAAATAAAATTCCGTGCGAAAATAAAAATGACTATTTAGATATCATTAGTTTGAGTTTAGGTGGAGGTGGTGATCCTGATGATCCGCCGAGCACAGCAATTGATAATGCTGCAGTATGTACTGTTGCAGTTATTTCTGCAGGAAATTCTGGACCAAATAGCAATACTATTGGCAGTCCAGGAACAGCACGCAAAGCAATTACTGTCGGGGCGACATACAAAAAAGATTATGATGTGTATAAAAAAGAAAAAAATGTCAAAACTGATCAGGTAACTTATTTTAGCTCCCGCGGTCCTGTAGAATGGAATACAGATACAGGAATAAAACTTCTAATAAAACCAGATATTACTGCGCCTGGGGCTATCATTTGTGCAGCACAAATGGGAAATGCATGGAATAATAAAAAGTGTGAGAGCTTAATTGACGAGGAGCATGTACAAATTTCCGGAACAAGCATGGCAGCACCGCATGTTTCTGGTGCTGTTGCATTACTAAAGCAAAAAAATCCTGATTGGAAACCGGAAGAAATAAAAACTGCTTTGAAGAATACTGCACAAAAATTAATTGATCCTGCGACAGGAAAAGAATATCCACTTATAACGCAAGGGCATGGCAGATTAGATATTCAGAGTGCAATTAATTTCAAAGGAAAACCTTCACTTGCTTATATTAAAACATCAGGAATTGTGAAGGGCATTATTGATATTATTGGTACTGTCGGTGGTGAACAACTTAAAAATTATAAACTTTATTATAAGGACGAAAAGAATCAAATCTGGATTGAAATTGCTTCTGGGACAAATCCAGTTACTAATGCAGTTTTGTATGCAGGATTTGATACAAGTCAATTTACGGGCGATTATAATCAATTTAAATTGGAAGCTTTTAATAGCTTTGAAGAAAAAAGTGAGTATTATAGTCTTGTGACAACTCTGAATGATTCCCATCGACAGATAACAATTAGTAAGGATTCCCAATTTGATCCTGTTATTTATGAAAATATTATTGTATGGACTGATAATAGAAACAATGAAAATTATGATATTTATATGTATGATTTGTTGACGAATAAAGAAATACAAGTAACCACTGATCATTACATACAGGTAAATCCCTCTATTTATGAGAATAAAATAGTATATATAGATTCAAGAAATGAAAAGTATGATGTTTACTTGTATGATCTAGAAATTAATCGTGAAAGACAGATAACCAATAATCCTTCTATCTATGATTTTAGCCCTGCTATTTATGAAAATAAAATTGTATTTACTATTTGGGATCCAAGTTCATCTAATGATAATTACGTTATGATGTATGATTTGCAAACGAATAAAACAAAAATTATTGCAGAAGGTGCTTTAAGTCAGAATGCTAATACAGGACAAGGAACTATTTTCAAAAATAAAGTTGTTTATTCTCGAAAACAAAACATATTTTTGTATGATCTTACGACTGATACAGAACGACAGTTAACTTATTCTGGAAGTAATATTGAGCCGTCAATCGATAATAATTCAGTTGTATGGCTGGATCCTAATACACAAAGTATACGCTTATATGATTTATTGACGAATAAAACGAAAATTATATCTACAGATGTGAGCATTTCGTCTATTCCTGCTGTCTCGGGAAATAGAATTGTATATCACAAGTTTGCCAATAGACAGTCAGACATATATATGTATGATCTTATCACTAATACTGAGAAGCAGATAACCAATAATTTTGCATGGCAACTCTATCCTAAAATATACGGAAATAAAATAGTGTGGGAAGATCGTAGATATGGGAATCGGGATATTTTCATGTACGAAATTCCTCAAAATGTGACACGACCCGTTTGCGGCAACAATAAACGCGAAGGAACCGAAACATGCGACGGCAGCGACGCTGCTAGTTGCCCTGGGCAATGCACTGCACAATGCACCTGTCCTGCATTGAAGCCGCAATGCTCTGATACTCAAGATAACGACGCCGATGGTAAAATCGATGGAAATGATAAAGGATGCTGGACTAATGTGAATGATCCTTTAAGTTATAATCCTAATGATAATGATGAGAGTGATGAAATACTCAATAGTGTTCAATCGAAAATTGTTAATAATAATAAAAATGCAACTTTAATAGGAAATTTACAAATCAAATTGCAGAAAAAAATAAATGGAAATTTTATTTTTGTATCAACGGTTGTTAATCAGTCCGCTAGTATTCCTGCAAATGGTTTATTAAAATTAGATACGGGTAAAGATAATCTTGGCAATCAAGTGTTTACAGGATTTAATACTCTGAACGTTAAAGCTGATTCTGTTGGAGATTATCGCGTGTATGCTCGGTTTGAAAAGAATGGACAGTTTGTTGAGAGCAATTGGGAGTTTATGGTTGGGTAAAAAAACTATATAATTTAACTTCTTCCTTGCAGTCTAAAATATTTTTTTATTAGAATTTTTTGGTTAATACCCTGCGGCTTGTTGCGTCGTCAAAAATTCTATAGTAAAAGACAGAAATTTTTCCCCAAAAATTTCTGCTTTTCCTAATAAGTC
>CAYIPM010000135.1:0-2873 GCA_964365195.1 Candidatus Woesearchaeota archaeon | reverse complement strand
TAAAACCAAATATCTTAAACCCTCTTTTCATAGTATAATAATAATAATAATAATAATAATATATAAATATATGTCGACCATTTTCATGAATATATAGCATATGACAATTCTGCTCAATTAATTGAGTCATATGCTATACTCAGAAAACCTAAAAAAATTGCTCAATTATTTATGTTCTACGCTATATTTAGGAAATGAAATTAAAATATCCGAAAATTAGTTTCATTTACTATCAAAAAAACAATTGTTTCACCCACGCCTTTTGGTGTGGTGTGAACAGGCACTTGTTTTTAGGAAACAGAAAAAATTGCATTTTTTCTGTTCAGAAAATCATAAAGATTTTCTCGCCTCAAAAATTTTTAATTTTTGATGGCCCTGAAAATAAGAATTCACTAAAATTTTCAGTGTGATCCAAAATTGAAAACCCTAAAACTACGACCACGTTCTTTAGAATGTGGTTTTAGATTTATGGACATAATAAGTTGTTGTTTTTAAAATGAATAAACACAACAATTTTAAACCCCGGCTTATTATGCTATATAAAGGTGATACAAGTGGCTGCAAACGAATTTCAAGATTCAATAAGTTCTCTTCTTTCAGAATTTGCAACGCGGCTCAACGAAGTAGAAGAAAAACAGCGGCTCTTGCGAGATCGGACAATGCTCGTTGGCGAAAATATGATTGATATGCGCCAGGATCAAGAAAAAGAAGAATTTGAAATGAAAAAAAAAGTGAATGAATTGGATTTTGAAATAAAAACAATAAAGCAAACCATGCAAAAAATAATAAATGAATTATCTAATGTCGCCAGAAAATCTGAAGTGGAAATAATAAAAAGACAGCTGGAAATATTTCAACCGCTTGAATTGGCAAGAATAAAGGATATCGATGCAATCCTCGACGCAAAATTAAAGTCAAAAAAAGAAACGTTTCGTCAAAAGATAATACAAGGAAAAACCGTTGGAGGAAATAATTAAAAAAAAACATGGCAATGATGGAAATGATTTCTCAATTAAAAAATCAGGGAATGCCAACAGGCCAAATTATACAATCATTAAAAGAGCAGGGATACTCTCCAAAAGAGATTAATGAGGCGCTCTCACAAGTTGACATTAAATCAGAGATAAATACTTCTTCGCAAACATATCCACTCTATGCGCCAGATATTCCCCAGCAAGGTTTTACGCTCGCAGACTTACGAGACCCAAACGCGCAGCAGCAACCAGGGTTTCCCCCCGATATGCAAATGCAGCCATCAATGGATTCGCAAGTATCTCCGCCCCGTAATGAAGAATATGCGCAAATAGATCAACAAACAGCAATGCCTTATCCCGAATATGCACCAGCACCAGAACAATATGCCGCAGCCGATTATCCACAATACAGCGCGCCGTCGCAATCCATCGACGTGGAAACAATTTCAGACATAACAACGCAGATTCTCGAAGAAAAATTAAAAACAATAAAAAAAGAACTCCAGCTCTCTACTCATTTCAGAAAAGAAGCAGTGGAAAAAATAAATACGATTGACAAAAAAATAGAAAAAATAGAAAACACGCTGGCAGAATTGCAAATGGCAATAATAAAAAAAATAGGAGAGTATGGAGAAAACATGGAAAATATTTCTAAAGAATTAAAAGCAACACAGGACTCATTTTCAAAAATGCTTAACCCGCTTACTGACACCTATAGAGAAATGCAAAAACAAAATGTAAAAAAAGAAGAGAAATAAATAGTAGAAAATGACCCTGCAACTAACGAATCAGAAAATTCTTTTTTTGCAAAATTTCTGTACGTATTTAAGTGGGGATTAATAGGTGTTGTTCTAGCGTATTGTTTAGTAAATTTTACAGGTTGGATTACATTTCCACTAATGTTATTAGGAGATCTTTTTGAAGCTCTTAGTATAAATGAATTAATACCACAATGGTTACAAATTTTTGGATTTGAATGTAGAGAATTGGGATGTTATGTTAATTATTATCAGTTTCTAGTTAATTATAATTATTTTTGGCCATTCTTGAGATATCTAATCTCTTTTTTTATTTTCGGAATAATCTTTGGATTTATTATGATGAAAATAAAACTGAAAAATTCTTCGATAAATTTTAAAAAAGAATTAATCATAAATGGAATAATATTCCTTTTTATTATTATCATTGTATTTTCTGATTTTGTGGTTCCGAAATTAGGAGCATGCGGAATTATTTTTGATACTAATAAAAGAGATACATGTTACTTTGATTTAGCTATAAAAACAGAAAATGAAAATGTTTGTAGTAAGTTAAGTGTAAGAGTAAGATCAAGAGACTGTTATCTATTAATTACAAATGAAAAAAGAGATATTACTAAATATTGGTTACTAGAAGACGGTAAAAATTGTACTGATCTTGATGAAAAAGATAATTATTATAAAGGTACAACAACACTTTTTATTGATGATTCTAGTATTGAAGGAATAAGTTTTGAAGAAAAAATAATTAAATCAGATTTTTGTCGAAAAGAATCTGAATGCTGGTCTGAGAGTTCCGATTATTGCAACAATTGCTTTAATAAGGGGGGTATATTTTTGAAAAAGAATGAGGGATGTTTTTGTCCAGCAGAATTAGATTATATAGATGCATCTACAAATGATACAACAGGGTCTGGAGTATGTAAAAATCCTTCCAAAAATTATCTTATTGAATATTACTGTTCTTCTAAATCTACATTAATGATACAAGTTTTTAATTGTCCTAATGGATGCAATGACGGTGCATGTATAAATTAATTTCAAAAATCTTTCATTACTTCTTCCACTAAATAGTCCAGCAGACAATACAAGTTAATGCCCTTCGGGCAGCTCTGCTAGGATAATCTCTTCACTTCTAACC
>CAYIPM010000134.1:0-2899 GCA_964365195.1 Candidatus Woesearchaeota archaeon | reverse complement strand
CAAAGAAAAATAAAAAATCCCATCGAACGCTTGCGCTCACTTCGCACTCGCAATTCCATTTTGTTGTTATTTTTTATTTTCAAAAATGGAATTGCTCGCAAGCTGCAGGGTATTAACCCAAAAATTCTAATAAATTACTCTATTTTTCCAACGACACTAAAGCCGTTAAGTGACTTTATGCGGAGATACTGCGTCATCCAATACATTTTAAAACTTATTGTGACTTTCTGTAATTATGGCAAATCAATATGACCCAAAAGAAATTGAGCCGCACATATTACAATTCTGGGAAAAAGAAAAAATTTTTAGATTTGATCCAAAACGCGGAAAAATTTTCTCAATTGACATACCGCCGCCGACAGTTTCAGGAAAAATGCACATCGGTCACGCATTCTCATATGCTCAACAAGATTTTATCGCCCGATTCCAGAGAATGAAAAGCAATGTATTCTACCCATTTGGCACCGACGATAACGGTCTACCCACAGAACGGCTCGTTGAAAAATTAAAAAACGTCAGATCAAAATCAATGTCGCGCACAGAATTTATTAAACTCTGTCTTGCAACACTCAAAGAAATAACACCCGCATTTATCCAAGACTGGAAAAATATTGGAGTATCATGCGATTACGATTTTGTCTATTCCACTATTGATGATAATAGTAGAAAAATTTCCCAAAAATCATTTATCGATTTATACAAAAAAAATTTAATCTATGTGGAGCAGTTTCCAACTATCTGGTGCCCGGAATGCCAGACTGCAATTGCACAGGCAGAACTCGAAGACAAAGAAAAAGAAACGCAGTTTATTACAATTCAATTTTCTGGCGAAATAAAAGTTGCAACAACGCGGCCAGAGTTGCTTGGCGCGTGCAGGGCTATTTTTGTTCATCCAACTGATGCGCGCTATAAAAAACTCATCGGAAAAAAAGTAAAAGTACCCCTCTATAATCACGAGGTGCCAATTATCAGCGACGAAAGTGCGGATAAAGAAAAGGGGACAGGAGCGTTAATGATTTGTTCGTACGGTGATAAATTTGATGTAGAAGATATAAAAAAACATAAGCTTATGCCAAAAATAATTTTTACCAATGATGGAAAACTAAAAGATGAACGCTACGCCGGCCTTAAAATAAAAGAGGCGCGTAAAAAGATAGAAGAAGATTTAGAAAAGGAAAATTTCATCAAAGAAAAAAAACTCATTCACCACATCGTTAACACGCACGACAAATGTGGAACAGAAATTGAATTTTTGCCGACACAACAATGGTTTATAAAAATTCTTGATAAAAAAAATAAATTTATTGCTGAAGGCAAAAAAATACACTGGCATCCAAATCATATGCAAAAAAGATATGAAAACTGGATTAATGGTCTTGAGTGGGACTGGAGTGTTTCGCGCGAGCGTCATTTTGGCATTCCCATTCCCTGCTGGCATTGTAAAGCATGTAAAAAAATTATTTGTGCCGATGAAAAAGAATTGCCCGTTGATCCAATGCAAATTAAGAAAAAATGTTCAGAGTGTAAAACGCCTGCGCAGCCCGAAGAAAAAGTTTTAGACACATGGGCAACTTCTTCGCTTACGCCGTTTATTAGTAACAATCTTATCAACAATTCATTAAAACTGCCGTTCTCGCTTCGGCCACAGGCGCACGATCTCATTCGAACCTGGGCATTCTACACAATTGTTCGTTCACTTTATTTAGAAAATAAAATTCCCTGGGATAATATCATGATCTCCGGTTTTATTACCCTCGGCGGCGAAAAAATGTCAAAAAGCAAGGGAAATGTCATTGCGCCACAAACAATTATACAACAATACGGGGCAGATGCATTGCGATTCTGGGCAGCAGGCTCAAAACTTGGTGAAGACCTTGATTATCAGGAAAAAGATGTAGTGACAGGAAAAAAGTTATTAAATAAATTATGGAATGCAACAAATTTTGTCTTTCTGAATATGCCGAAAATTGCTCCAAAAAAACCAAAAAAATTAGAAACAATTGACGAGCTATTCCTAATAAAATTAAATCAGCTCATAGAAGAAACGACAAAAAGTTTTGAAAATTACGAATACGCAAAAGCAAAACAAGATGTGGAAAAATTTTTCTGGTCGTTCTGCGATAATTATCTTGAAATAATTAAAAAAAGAATGTATAACGAGATCGGCGGAAAAAAAGAATCAGCGCAATATGTTGTCTATCAAACTTTGCTCACGCTCCTCAAATTATTCGCTCCATTTATTCCATTTATTACCGAGCATATTTATCAGCAGTATTTTAGAAAAATCGAAAATAAGAAAAGCATTCATCTTTCAAGCTGGCCAAAGAACGAGCAGAAATACAGCGAAAGCAAAACAGACGAACTTGATAATTTCCTTCAGTTTCTTGTAAAAATACGGCAGGAAAAATCAACACATAAAAAACCAATGAATGCAGAGATTATTGTGCATCTCCCAAAAAAAGAATGTAATGAAATAAAAAAATTGCAGCAGGATCTCAAAGATGTCGCAAACGCCAAAGAAATAAAAGAAGGAAAAGAATTTAAAATAGAATTTATATAACCTGAATATGCAGAAAACTAAGATTATAGAAGTCAAAGAAAGGTTTATGGCAGGAGTTGATCAAAATACAATTCTTACAATTATGCAGGATACAATTGATCAAAGAGATTATGAAAGATTAAGAGAGAGTTTGTTATCTTATGTAACCCCTTGTTCCATTTTATACAGTCCTGCAACGAATTATGCTATTGATTTTCAACATGTGGATTCTTTTTTCTGTCTGGATAATATTAACACATTGTTAGAATTTGATAAAAAACATTGGGATATGCGATCAGAACACTTATCATTGATAGAAATTCCTCCAAATCTTAAAGAACTGATAGATCTTATGCAATT
>CAYIPM010000133.1:0-2931 GCA_964365195.1 Candidatus Woesearchaeota archaeon | reverse complement strand
CGGGTGGGTGGTGGGCGGAAGGTGGCGGGGCAAAAGTCTGTGCGGAGATACTGTCACAAAGGAAGCTTTAAAAACCTCTACTCTCATTACATATATTTATGGGATTAAATAATGCAACAAAACTTGTAAAGAATCGACGTAAATTTAGATGGAGCGATCGAAAATACAAGGTAAGCACACTTGGATTGTTTAAAAAATCTGATCCCTTAGGCGGAAAAAATCAGGCAAAGGGAATTGTGATAGAAAAAGTTCAAAAAGAAGCAAAGCAACCAAACTCTGCGATGCGAAAATGCTGCAAAGTGCAGCTGATAAAAAATTCCCGAACAGTCACTGCATTTATTCCGGGAAATCTTGCGCAAAAATTTATTGACGAGCATGATGAAGTTTTAATTGAACGAATCGGCGGCAAGCAGGGGAGAAGCAAAGGAGATATTCCTGGTGTTCGGTGGAGAGTTATTAAAGTAAATGATCAGCCCTTGAAATTATTATGGAAGGGCAAAATCGAGAAAGGACGGCGATAAAATGAATACAAAATTAAAAATGTCGATGAGAAAAATAGAAAAACTTGGGAGATATGAAGTGTTAAAATTGAAAAAAGGGAATGAAGTCAACACTCCTACTTATGTTGTGCTGAAAGCTCCTCCGTATGATAAACGAGATATTCATCAAGAAGCACTATTAAAATTACATGAATCTTCTCAAGAAAAAATTCATTTATTGACTTTTATTGGTAATGCAGAAATAAGTAAAGAAAGAGGTATTTATGAATCTCGTTTTTATTATTCCCCCGAGAATATTATAATTCGCGTTGATAGAACTGATAACAGAATTAAACTAGCTGTTTTTGGTAACTTTGAAAAATCAATTTCATTACTGGAGGAAATTTTACAATAAATACCATGACAGATTATCTTGATCCTGACATTGACGCGACAGAGGAATTAATGCGTGATAATAATTGCAAGCTTGATTATACATTTGGTTTTGAAGAAAGAGAATTATTAGATTATCCAGAAAATGTATATAGCGCGATAACTTTAAATTTACGAAAAAGACATTTGAAATAACACAATGAAAATTAAAAATTTTCAAGTATTTAAATTTTCAACAATGAAACAAAAAATTTAAACATGACAGATACCATGGAACATGAACAAGAAATGCGGCAAGAACAATTTGAAGAAAATGAAGAAGCGCGCGCAGCTTCGCTTCAGAGTACGTTTAAATTATTTGGATTGTATGATGTAACTAATGTTAAAGTAATTGATCCTGGCATGAAACGTTATATTAATCTTGATCCAAAACTTGTTGTTAAATCACATGGCAGAATCAAAGAAAAATTTGCGCACACGAAAGTTAATTTATTAGAAGTTTTTGCAAATTTAATTGCAGTGCCTGGTCACCGTGGAAAGAAACATAAAATTCAAACATTTTGGAAATCAGGAAAATACAGCCAGAACATGAATATTGTTTTAGATTGCTTGAAAATTATTGAAGAAAAAACAAAAGAAAATCCAGTGCAAGTTTTGGTGAGTGCGATTGAACACGCTGCACCGCGTGATGGAGTTACAGTCATTGAATATGGCGGCGCACGGTATCCACAAGCTGTTGATTTAAGCCCGCTTCGTCGATATACAATGACACTGCGCATGATTGTTCAGGGAAGCTACGACAAATCATTTAACAAAAAAACAAAAATTGAGCAGGCGCTTGCCGATGAAATAATTAAAGCGTATAAAAGTGATGCAGACAGTTATGTGATGGTGAAAAAAAGAGAAAGCGAGAAAGGCGCTGATAGCGCGAGGTGATTTTAAGAAAACTTTAAAATTTAGAAACTTTCTCTAAAATATCTTTTCCGTAATCAGTAATAACATAAATTTTACCTTTTTTAGTTTCAGGGGTAAGGCATTTAATCATTTTTTTGTTTTCAAGTTTGAAAGAGCCCTACTTATATGTGTTTTATTTATCTCTAATTCTTTACTAATCTTAGAAGGAGTTTTTGGATCATTCAAACTTTTCAAAACTTTATGTCTATAAGAACTTGAAATAATAAGACTTATGTCATCCCATTTGGTTACCTTTTCCATACAACAAAGTAACCAAAAATATTAAATGGGGTATTTACCAGATAGTTACCATATGATAAATAAAAAAAGTATATCTGGACCAGTAATACTCTTTATAATAATTTTAATTATTGGTATTGTAATAATTTTATTTATTAATTCTTCCAAATCACCGACAGGAAAAGCAATAGTAGATACCTTACAAGGAAAAAATTGTAATTATGTCGAGGTTCCTTATACTGAAGAAGAAACTTATACTGAAACAGTCCCTTATGAAGAAAATATCCCTCTAGAATTTAGATCAATAAAATCAAGTGAAGAGAATTGTGGTACATTTACCAATTATATTCATTGCTCCGAGATACAGGTGACTAATATTGATACAGTTGGCGGGATATTTGAGGTAAGTTGTAATTTTAGAACCGTGAATAGAAATCTTCAGGATTTTAATAGTGGATATGTAAAACCTGGAGATTCAGTTAATATAATATGTCGTGCAGATATTGATTATAATGAAGATGTGGTTGTGAATTATGATGTGACCCCTCCAACAAAAATAGAAACGAGATATAAAGATGTAACTCGAACAAGGACAATTACCAAATATAAACAAGAATATAGATGTGAATAATTGAGCAATGGAAGAATCAAAAAATAAAATCCCATTATGGGCAGTCAGTATAATTATTTTACTTATTTTAATAATAGCTATATTATCTTTTGGATTTTTTAAGAAAGAATCAATATCAGGCAATGTAATTGAACAAAATGCAGATAACAATTTGCCTATTATAAATGACGAATCAAAAAAATGCTCTGTCCAGATTGGACAGATAATAACGATTAAATAAAAAAAGGTTTGAAT
>CAYIPM010000132.1:0-2970 GCA_964365195.1 Candidatus Woesearchaeota archaeon | reverse complement strand
TCGGAGCAAGCTGGAGCGGTCTTACAGAAATTTCTGAACAGCAATTTTCTAATTAGAATTTTTACGACGCAACTCGCAATTCCATTTTGTTGTTATTTTTTATTTACTAAAATGAAACTGCTCTTTTCGTTATCTCGTTTTTTATTTTTTAATTTTATTAAAACGAAATAACTCACAAGCTGCGGGGTATTAACCCAAAAATTCTAATAAAAAATTCTCCATATTTCATCGAATAAATATTTTTAAACGCTCATTTATTTTGTAGTATATGTTTATTGATTGCCATGTGCATTTACGCGATTGTGAAGAAAAATATAAAGAAACAATTAAACATGGCTTGGAAGTAGCACTTGATTCAGGTGTCGACGCAGTGTTTGATATGCCAAATACAAATCCTCCGTTGACTACGAAAAAAGCAATTACTGATCGACTTTTACTTGCGAAAGCTGCAGAAATAAAAGAAGTATTCTATGGAATATATGCAGGAGTAACTGCTGATCAAGAACAAGTTAGACAAACAATTGATATCGCTAGAAAACATAAGCAGATTGTAGGCATTAAATTATATGCAGGACATTCAACAAATAATATGGGGGTTATTCATCTGAGCGATCAAGAAAAAATATATGAAACACTCGCCAAAGAGGGTTATACCGGTGTTCTTGCAGTGCATTGTGAAAAAGAATCAGAAATGGATAAAAATGAATGGAATCCGCTCGTGCCCGTTTCACATTGTTTTGCGCGTCCCGAAATAGCAGAAATAGCGTCGGTAAAAGACCAGATAGCAAATACACAAAAATACAATTTTAAAGGAAAATTACATATCGCTCATATTTCTTCGCCGACGGCAGTAAAACTTGTTCAGCAGGCGAAAACACAAGGATTAGATATTTCCTGCGGAATTTGTCCGCATCATTTTATCTATGATTGGGAGCAAATGCATAAAAAAGATGGATTAGTATGGAAAATGAATCCACCATTACGATCGCCGCAAGCACGCGAGCAAATGCTTAATTATTTGCATGAAGGAAAAATTGACTGGATCGAAACAGATCATGCGCCGCACACCTTACACGAAAAAACTCAGTATCCCTTTCTTTCAGGAATTACTGGTTTGCAACACTGGCCATTATTTAGAGAATTTTTAAGAAAAAATAATTTTTCTGAAATTCAAATTGAAAAAACTACATTTGAAAACGTCAGAAAACGATTTAATCTTGACATACATAAATCAGAAAGAAAAATAAAAGACAGAAAAAAAGATTATCCTTTCAATTTTTATGCGCCAATGGAAAAAATATTAAAAGAGAAAAAATAACATGAAAACAGCAACACTCGCAAAAATGGAATCGTGGATACGCCCATTCCTAACGCTTTTTCCCTCTTCATTTGTCGTTGCACAATATTCGCAAGGCAGAATTGATTTTTTAAAAAAATTAAAAAAAGAAATGCCGATAGAAAAGTATGAACCGCATGATCTTTCAAGAAAACTATGGGGGCTTACGTTTAGAACGCCGCTGGTGAATGCTGCCGGGATGTTCAAAAATGGGGAGTGTTATGAGCAGGCATACGCGCAAGGCGCGGGCGCATTTCTAGGAGGAACATCGACGTGGAATTATAGGGAAGGAAATACAAAAGAAGGAATTTATTTACCATTTGTTCCTTACCCAAGATCATGCGCAGCATCAAATTTTTTAGGGCTTCCAAATAATGGAGATCAAGCTCATTTTAAAAAATTGTGCGGTCTTGCTCGCTGTTCTGATTTTCCATTTGGCTGGAGTATCATGGCTTCACCTGATTTTAATCCAGATAAACAACTAAAAAAGCTTGTTGAAGCGATGACGCTCTATGAAAAAATAGGCATAGATTTTTTAGAAATAAATGAAAGCTGCCCTAATACAACTCATTCTGACAAAGGTCTGGAAAAAAGATTGCAATACATTCATGATAATTTTCTGCAACAAAGAAGTCGCAAAATTCCGGTTGTGGTAAAATTTTCTATTGATACATCAAAAGAAAAAATTCCGCAGCTGCTCGATTTATTATTTGATTTAAGGTATGACGGCGTAAATTTTGGCAATACTTCAAAAGATTATACTGCGATGCGGGAAAAAATTCATCCCAAAGAACGATGGCTCTTTGATTATTTTACACAAAACTTTGGAGGAGGTGTAAGTGGCCGACCTCTTAAAGAGAAATCACTCGAGCTTGCGGCAACTGCCGTCGAATATATAAAAAAAGCTCTACCCCTGCAGGAATTTCATGTCATACGAACCGGCGGAATAAATTCTATACAAGATATTCACGATTCAGATAGAGTCGGCATTTCACTCAACCAGTGGTTTACAGGATATTTTGAACATTTTGCAAAACACGGTCATGATGCATACAGAAATTTTTTTAGCATGTAAAACTTTAAATAAACTAACAGGTTCATATACGCATGATTGATGCTTCATATCAAAATGAACAAGGAATAAAATGTGTAACACAGTATTATTTTATTGATGTCAAAGTGTTTGACAAACCACGCACTTTAGTGCGTGGAACACTTTGAACACAAGAGAATTGCTCTTGATTTTGCAATTCTCTGTGCAGAAAATTCTAACTTAAAACAAGAATTTTCATGCATCCAAAAGTCTAACAAACTCCACACTTTAGTGTGGAGTAACACTCAAAGACTTTTTGATATTCAAGGCAAAGGTAAAATCGGCTCTCCTCATGCAAAAATAATTTTAAGAGATGCAGAAAGATTACAAAACCAAAAAGAACATTTTACACTAACACAACAAACTTCTTTTCTATACGGAAGCGACAAATATGGAAATGTGATTGTAGAAATAGAAAAAAGAACGATAACAATGGATCAATTAGAAAGCTTGGTATAGTCAACGACCTTATAGCAAATTACTTTAATCAAAAAAACAATTGTTTCACCCACACTTAAAAGTGTGGTGTGAGCAGGCACTT
>CAYIPM010000131.1:0-2975 GCA_964365195.1 Candidatus Woesearchaeota archaeon | reverse complement strand
TCAAATAATAAGATTCAATATATAAATTTATCATATATATTGAAAAATATATTTTTAATTCTCGCAAATAAGTTTTACAAGCTCCAATTAATATATTTTGTTTCGTCTTTATCTAAATATTCCTGTTTTATTTTTTCCTGGCCAGTATAGGAAACCTCCCAAATTTTTATTGGTCCTTGTATGCCTTGATAATAAATAAAAGAAGGCAAACTCATTCCTTGTCTCTGTAAATCTTCAACAATCAAACTTTCTTGAACATGCGCTATTTTAAAATGCGGAAATTTTTTTAATGGATCATTCAAAATATAAATTTGTGCGAGCAGTCCTCTGAATAATCGAGGAGAAATGAATAATGCCGCTCCATCCTCTTTTTTAGTAACACTTCCTCCTTGCTGATCAAGGCGAGGGAAAACATACACTGCCGCTTCAATGCCCTCTTTAAAATCATACCACTGTCCGTTCAAAGAAAGATAGCGAATTTTTACTTGATATTGTTTTCCCTGATTAATCATAATTGCATAGGGTTGTTCATGTGTTGTTTTATTAAACTGCGTAAGAACAAGCGCGCCAACACCTGCTTGCTGCGCCGGTAAAAATGTTTCTGTTCCGTTTTCCCGTAATATGAGGTCTTCATCAAGCGATGCTCCACCCATATAAAAATAATGTGTTTTATTTTTTGTTTCCTGAATTTGCGCTTCATCAAGTAAAAATGTCCCGATCCAAGAATAACGATCAAAACTAAGATCACTGCCAATGCTGGAGAATGCAGTATATTTTCCTATATCTGTCGAGTCAATAAGTAAATGTGTTGTATTATGATTGTATAAAAATTCTAAGGCATCTGGCTCATTATTGCCGGTTAAAACATGTCGTCCCATGAGATAATCCCAATATACAATTGCGTTTCCACCGTCAAGAACTGTTGCGCGCTCGCCAATGCTTTGCACCCAATAGCCGTAATCCCACCAGTGCGCAAACACTGCCTTTTCCGTCGTATTGGTGCGCACCCAGTCCATTGCTTTCTGCCATTGCACATTATAGCCTGACGGAACAAAATAATATGATTGAATTTGTGTGCTTTCGTAAAACACTAAAAAACTATGTGCAGCTATAATTAAAATAACTAATGCGATAAGACCAACAACTAATTTAGAAAAATTTTCTTTTGTTGTAAAAAATTTCTCTAGAAGATACACGACTAAAAAACTCGCTAAGATTGGTGCAATTGGTCCTAGCACCATAATGAGTCGAACAGCACCTCGTGCGGTAAACAGGGTGAAAACAAATAAACAAAATAACAGAATATACGAAAAAGAAAATTGCTCAAACGGATTGTGTTCTTGACTGGAAAACTTGTGATAATAATAGCCGACACCAAAAACAAAAATAAGCAAACTTGCATAATAAAATGTTTTACTGATAAAATTTTCTCCGTTAAACATGCTGCTGCTTGAATAGCGTGAAAAAATTAATCCCGCTAAAAAAAGAATATAGAGTCCAATTAAAATGCGTCGTTCTTTGGAGGGTAATGCTGCTACAAGTTGTCTAAAGAGAACAATAGAGCCAATAATAAAAAGCCAGAAAAAAAGAGGAATGCCTTTAAAAAAAGGACCAAAATTCTGGCTCCATTCTACAAAATCTGGTTGTTTATTTTCTGCAACCGTGATATTCCATCTCCCTGTAATCGGTTTAAACAAAGTTTGATGAACTGCCAGTACTTTTTCTACTAAAAATGAAGGACCAAAAACTATAACTGCGCCAATAATTATAAGAATAATGGCAACAATTAATGAAATGATTGTTTTTGGCAGGTGCGAATTTTTAACAATCGATAGTTCATGTATTTTTTTTACATACGTAATCAAAACAAAATGAACAATCATGACAAATAAAGTAAACGCACAAATTCCAGATGATAATGAGGTCAATAAATCTAAAACAGGATAGCGCTTGGTAAAATACCATAGGATAAAAAAAGATACAATCACCCAGCCGCTATACACACTAAATTCCTTTTTATCTACTTTATCTAATATAAATGCAATTAAGCCAGCAGCGCCAAGAGGAATAAATGCGTAGATAACTCCTCCCCACACTAATCCCATTAAACCCGTCATAATGCCAGCGCCGACGCCAAATGCAATCGCGCGCGTGAGAGTACGAGATTTCCATCCTCGTAAAAATAAATAAAACGATAAGAACATAAAAAAGAATGCGGCGGACTCTTTTTCAGGAATGCCTGCAACAGTTCGTGATAAAAAAATTGGAATAACAATCATAAAAAAAGTAGAGATGAGTGCGATAGCATTTGCTCGAAGTCTGCCTCGGCTCGTTTCATCGATAAAAACTTCCCTGACAAATAAAAAAAAGCTCACAATTGTTAATACAAACATAATTACAGGCAGGACAACGCCTGCCAATGTAAATGGAATATTTTTATTAAACAATGTTAAAAATTTGTACGTCCAGACAATCATATACGGCAAAAGTTTTGTTTCTAAAGAATTATCAAACCCAAGAGGCACATTTCTCATGGTATCAATGAGTGGTAAATCACCTTGTTCGTGAATTGTTTGCGCCGCACGTAAAAAAAGCCATGGATCTAAATCAGGCCCCAATGTCCAGCTATTTGTTGTAATATCCCATAAACCGGGCCGACCCTCATAGACTTGCATCGGATTAAATAAAAAATGCGTAAAGGAAGGCAAACCCGTATTGCGATCCATCATCGGCAAACTGCGAATATATATCCCAAAAATAATTGCAAGAATAAGCAGGACAATAACCCAGCTTTGTTTCTCTTTAAAATAATGTATAACTTTTTTTTTGCGGCTCGCTAAATCAATCTGAACATAGTCCTCTTTATTCTCTTCATCCATAAAATTATCGCTCCTTTATTCTATTTAAATTTATGGATAAAAATGCTCTGTCCAGAGTTCTAATTTAAAACCGAAAAATAATTATTCTCGAGGGAT
>CAYIPM010000130.1:0-2987 GCA_964365195.1 Candidatus Woesearchaeota archaeon | reverse complement strand
AAACGAAAGGACGCCTCGCTTTTTGCCCGCAGGCAAAAAGTTGCCGAAGGCAACCTTTTAGGGCGAGGAGGATGTCACAGATAACACATATAAAAATCTATTTATTAACTTCTAGGTTATCCCCTTCCTATCCCAACCCCTTCCGCAAATATTTAAAAACCCTCCCCCCCTCTTTTTTCGATGCAGATTGAAATACTCAAAGACGAAAAAAATGATCTTGAATTAACTATTGATAATCAGACCGTTGCAGAATTAATTCGCGTCTATCTTAATGAAGACGACAAAGTAAATTTGGCGGCATGGAACAAAGTTCATTATTCTAAACCCTTGGTGCTTAAAATAATCACTGACGGTAAAACTGCAAAAAAAGCCTTAAGTGATGCAATTGCAAAGGTAACTAAAGAACTGGATAAATATAAAGACGAATTTAAAAAAGCTAAATAATATGACCTCTGATTATATAGTGTATAAGGATGAAGAAGGAGAATACGGTTATGCGCCGCGATCATTCTATAAAGGTGCAGAAAATTTCTTAGAGTTTGTAATAATTATTAATAAGGAAAGCTTGTTAGAAACACAAGCCCGCATTCTTTCGGCAAGATTAAACGGATAATTAGATCTTAAAAAATTTCTTTTTTCACAACCGAGACTTTTTAATATAACTATAATAAACAATTCCAACAAAAAGAAAAATTGATATAAATGCAAAAATTTGATAGGCAGGCGGCACGGTTCCTATATATGCAAAAACAAATCCAAATGGTGCCACGCCAATAAGCGTCGCAAAGAAATATCTTCGAAATGATATGCGGCTGAATAATCCAAGAGCGTAACTCAAAACATCGACCGGTAAAAACATTCTCAAAAAAACAACCCACCAAAAAAAGTTTTTAGCAGGAATTGTTTTTTCTATATCCCGCAATTTTTTCATCGGAATAAATCGTTGAACAAGAGGAATGCCATACTGTCGGGCAATAACAAATGCAATTGATGCGCCAATAGTCCAGCTAATGATGCTGTAAACTCCTGCAGCAAACCATCCCCACGTATTAGAGGCAACGGCCAAAAGAGGAAATGCGCTAATCGGCGCAATAACAACGCCGACAATCACAATAAAAATATAAATAAAAATTGATAAATTTCCGCCTTCACGTACGAGTGTTTGTATATTGCCAATATTTTGCTGAACAGCTAACGAGCAAACAATAAATAATGCGATGACAACGCTCAATGCAATGATAGATTTAATCTTCTCTTTCATTAAAAAAAAAGACAAACAAATATTAAAAGCTATTGTGTCACTCAATCACGCAATAGGGGTTGGTATATCAGCACTTTTGTCATACAAAATTTCAATCGTATAATCCTGCGCAAGCGCATTGTAAAATGGTGTATAGGCGTCCTTCGCCTTTTTATCAAGAAGATACTTTTTTATCTTTTCTTCTGCTTCACTCAATGCAATTGTGCGCGGCGGCGTTTTTTTCACTATCCAAATAATATGGTGTCCGTATTTTGTTGTAACAATGCCCTTTGTGCCAACTGGTTGCGCAAAAGAAAATGTTTTAAATTCCTCGACAAATGAATCTTTTTTGCTGAACGTGTATTCTCCGCATGTTTCAATGCTTGCCTTATCTTTGGAATCACTGCGAACATACTCGCAAAAATTTGTGTTCGTGAGCATCCCTAAAATTTTTTGTGCGTGCGCCTTTGTTTCTGCGTCAGTTGCGTCGTTTATTAAAATGTGGCGCACGCTCACTTGCTCATCGATCTTAAATTGCAGAGGATTTTCGTCATAATACTTTTGCACATCGTTTTCAGTCACTGAAAGTGTTTTAAACAATTCTTCATCAAGAAATTTTTGAATGCTTGCCTGTCGCGCATAATTAATAATTGCTTCTTCTTTTGTCACACCCTGTTCATCGAGCATTTTCTGTAATGATGCGTCGTTAAGATTATTCTTTAAAACAAATGAGCCAAATGATTCGTCCGCCGCTTTTCCAAAAATTGCAATGCCTGATTTTTGTGCTTGTTGATACAGCACTTCATTCTCAATTAATTTGTCAAGCATCTCGCGTTTGGTTAAAAGAACTTTGTATTCAATAGGCGTGGAATCGTAGACACTGTCTAATTCCTTCAGAGTTATAGCTTCATCATTGACAAAGGCCGCCGCGTTTTTTCGCTCCATCCATTGCGAGCCAAAATAGCCGCCAACAATAAGCGCAATGCAAATAACAACTGAAATTCCTATTACTAATTTTTTAGAAATATGAATTACATCTTCTGATTCAGTACTTATTTTAGGTAATTTTTTTTTCATGCGATTATTTTTTTCCATACTCATCACAATGTTGATCTATAAAATAAAAAAATAAAAAATAAAATTAAGCAAGTTCAGCGTCGATTACTGCTTTGAATGCTTCAAATGGCTGCGCGCCGCTTAATGGCTTTCCGTTGATAACAAAATACGGCGTTCCTTGTGTTCCCGCTGCTTGCGCATCAGTCATGTCTTTTCGCACTTCAGCGAGTGTTTCCTGATTGTCAAGACAGGTATCAATATTCTGTCCAATTTCTTTTGCCCACACTTTCAGATTTGCAGCATTCAATGATTGTTGATTGCCGAAAATTTTATCATGCATTTTCCAAAAAGCTGCGTCTCCACCTTTTTTCTTAACGCATTCTGTAGCAATAGCTGCAGGCAATGCATTGGGATGAATGCTTTCAAGCGGAAAATCTCTATAGACAAATTTAACTTTGCCAGTATCAATATATTCTTTTTTGATTTGCGGCAATGTCTGGCTCCAGAACCGCTCACAGAATGGACATTGATAGTCGCTGAATTCTATAATTGTAACCGGAGCATTTTTATTTCCTAAAACAGCGTCGTCATCAACACTTGCGCTTACTTGCGAAGGTTGCGTCGGAGCAGTTGGATTCGTAGGATTTGTAGGATTCGTAGGTACAACAACACTTGTGCCGTCTTTTGCAGA
>CAYIPM010000129.1:0-3022 GCA_964365195.1 Candidatus Woesearchaeota archaeon | reverse complement strand
GGAATCGAACCCCGATCAACTGGGCCGAAACCAGTTATTCTATCCATTAAACTACAGGCTCTTAAATTTCCCACGAAAAAAGGATTTAATAAGTTATTGATTTACACAGTATCTCCGCACAGACTTTTGCCCCGCCACCTTCCGCCCACTATCTCACAATTCTATTTTGCTATTTTTATTCAATTTGCCAAAATAAAATTGTTCGCCCACCCACGCTGTTTTGTTTTATCGACGATATATGTAAAGATTGGTTTTGATTGACAGTTCAAAATATATTTTTAAGACAGAACAAAACAGCTTATGCGGAAATACTGTTACAGATACTGCCAAGATAACCGGACGTAGTTATCTTTGAGAAATTGTATCAAATCTAATAACTTATTTGTTTCTAAACCTAAGTCTATTTCTGCAGCTTCAGCAGGAGTTTTCCTCTTCAACCCTTGATCCGGATTTATATAATTATGAATTACCCTTCTTAAATTCATAAAATTTTCTACACCATTGAAATTTTTAAAACCCCTGCAAATAGATTTTATTCTATCGCTTATTTTTTCATTGTATCTTTCAACTTAACTGTTGTTATATTATTGCAAACGTTAGTTTTCTTCTTTAGAGAAGTTTGAATAAATAGTTTTCCGCAAATGTGCAACGTCTAATAACTATAAATTTTAGCGTTTCAAACTTCTTCTAAGAGAATTTTCTTCATTATACAAAATTCTCTTTAGTTCGTGTCTCCACTTTCCCCCCAGCTTTTTCAAAAGTAATTTCTTCATTTATTAATTTTCTTAACACGTTTTTTATATCTTTTATTTTTACTCTGATTTGCTGTGTTGTGTCACGATCGCGAATGGTAACTTTTTGATCTTGCGGTGATTTATCGTCGACAGTTATACAAAACGGTGTTCCTTGCTCGTCATTACGTGCATATCTTTTGCCAATACTTCCGGACCTATCATACACACACATGAATTCTTTTTTGAGATCTTTCACAATGTGTTCTGCAATTGTTTCGTATTGTTCTTCTTTGATAATGGGGAAAACTGCGGCTTTTATGGGCGCAAGTTTTGGATGAAGTTTAAGAATGGTGTTTTGACGTTTTTCGTCAATACTGTAAGAAAAAGTCATAAGTGTTTGAAAATTTCTATCGACTCCAAAACTTAATTCTAATACATGCGGAATAAATTTTTGTTTTGTTTCTTCATCAGTAACGCTTAGATTTTTTTTTGAAATTTCTTGATGACCTTTTAGATCATGATCTGTTCTATAATGAACTCCTCCAATTTCTGTCCAGCCGAGAGTGTCTAGTTCAGCTTCCATATCAAAATGATATTTGTTATAGAATGCTTTTTCTTTATCATTCAACTGAAAAAATCTAAATTTTTCCTGTGGAAATTTTAAAATTTCAAAATAAAATTGCTGAACTTTCACCATATGATAGACGTAAAATTTAGGAATTTCTTTCGCCAATTCTTGTGCACTCACATATTGAGCTGATTTTTCTCTTTCATTAGTTCTGACAACACGCAGAAGATATTTTTTTATATTTTCAAAATCTTCATGTTCGTTTATTTTAGCTGGATTAAAAAATATTTGCAACTCTGCCTGTGTAAATGCTCTTTGTCGTAATAATAAGTTTCGAGGGGATAATTCATTTCGATATGCTCTGCCTATTAATGCCAATCCAAGAGGAAGTTTTCCTCGTGTTATTTCATGTTCGAGTTTAAAATTAACATACGGACTTTGGGCAGTTTCTGGACGTAAATACGCCTTTGTGCCTGTTCCAATTCCTAATTGCACTGGAAACATCATATTAATTGGGCCGATATAGTCTATTAAACTTTGACAAATGGAACACACGGCTTTATGCTCTTTCAGCAATGAAGTTAATTCTTCTACTCCAAGGCCGTCTACTCTTTTTTTTAGATATTTTTCTAGCAGATGGTCTGCTCTTTCAATATGACCTTTTTTACATTTTGCCGCAATGTCTGTAAAATTTTTTAAATGTCCACTTGCAATAAAAACATTTTCCGGCATAATTTCTGACGCTTCTATTTCAAAATAGTTATCGCTTAATCCGAGAAAATATTGTCTCCATATATTTTCAAAATTTCTCTTAAGAAGAATTCCATTATGACCGTAGTCATAAAATCCAGATAATCCGCCGTATACTTCTCCTGATGGATAGACAAAACCCTTTCGCTTGCAAAACATTGCTAATTCTTCAATGGTAATTTGTTTTCGTGTTGGAATTATGTTTGATTCTACTTGAGAAGTATTTTCTTTTTGTTGTTTTATTTCTGCCGCCTTTATTTCTGCCTGCATTTTATCTTTTCCTAAATATGCAATATACTCGCTTTTGATTTGTTTGCCCTCACGCACTGATTTTTGCAGGTAGTAATAATCTTGGCCATTGATATTCTTCTTGGTGACGAACATGTTATTTTATAGTCAACGACTTTAGTATTTCCCACGTTTGTCGTTGACTAGATAGGGAAAGACGCGATTCTTTCACTATACTTACTACAAAACTGTATTTAAAATGTTTGCCGAATATTTTGAGAATTATATAGAGAGTTTTGAAAAACTTCAAATTCAAAACTCTCTATAGAAAAAGACGTAAGTCTTTTTCTAATAAGCTAAAGAAAATCAAATATTTTCTATATCTCCAAACAAAATGTTTGTAGACAACGACAAACGAAAAAAATTAATGTCGTTGGCTATAAGAAAGACTTTGACACGATTTCTTTTGGAAATGTGGGTTATTCAAAGCCCTCTATATCAAAAAAACTTTGAGTTTTATCCAATACTTTAGAGGTTGTCTCGTAATTATAGCATATGACTCAATTAATTGAGCAAAATTGTCATATGCTATAATCGGAAAACCTAAAAAAATTGTTCAATTATTTAGGTTTACGCTATAATTTAAAAAAGATATCCTATCTTAATTATAGAATAGATTATGAAACGTTTATAGAGAATTTTGCAAAATTAACAAAATTCTCTAAGAAGAAGTTTGAAACGC
>CAYIPM010000128.1:0-3029 GCA_964365195.1 Candidatus Woesearchaeota archaeon | reverse complement strand
GTGAATACACATTCATTTCTGCCGTTGAGACTTTTACAATCAAATCCAACAGGACCGCATATTTTTTTCACGACGGTAATATCATAAAATCTGTTTCTAAAAACTCCAATTTCTTTAAATGGCGGAGAACATGTTTGATTCTCATAAATTACTTCTCCAACTTGAGAAAAAATAGTTTGTGTTATAAAAAAAATTAAAAAAAATAAAACTATTACTAAGATTTTTACTTTTTTTCCCACTACTATTCACCTTTTTTACGACCGTATTCTAAATAATGCAATTTTTAATTTGTGGACATAATCAATTTTTGATTATTTGTCTTCTACCTATTTTTAGATGATAACGGATTATAGTATATAAATATTAAGATGTCGTAACAAATAAAATACCAAGTAATTCTCAAATATTAATTTATCATATTTATAATATCTTAACCTATTGAAAATTTTATTTTCGAGATTTAAACTATCTGTTGATAGTTTATAGTCAAAGACATTTATATTTCCCTGTTTTGTCTTTGACTTATTAGGAAAAGACGTACAAATGTGATAAAAAATTACGTTTTTTACTATAACTTCTAGAAATTTCAATTTCCAGAACATGAAAAACCTATGTTTTGAGTCATTACAGAATTTACATTCTGAAGATTTAAAAAGAATAATTTTCTTGGTTCTCTAAGCCTCTGTCGCTTAATGGTAGTGCACAAGATTGGAAAACTTGGTCCTTTGGACTCCTGGGTTCGATTCCCAGCAGAGGCGTTTTATATAGCGTAAAACCTAAATGTAGTCAACGACATTAATATTTGACCCTTTTGTCGTTGACTTATTAGGAAAAGACATATGAATATGGTAAAAAACTTATGTCTTTTACTATAGAGGACTTTGAATAATCCCCTTTCCGAAGGAAATCTCTTCAAAGTTCTTCTTAGAGAGTTTTGAATGTGAAGTTTTTCAAAACTCTCTATAGATTATAATGGATATAAAGAAATTGTCTAAAATTTTGCTATAGTCTATGACATTTATAATTGAGCAGTTTGGCATAGACTATCAAGGGAAAAACATATATTTATGTTTTTCACTATATCTGTAGCAGCAAGCTGTTCAGGAGTATTTCGCGAAATTTTTGCTGGAGGTCGACAATTTCTAATTTTCAAATTGACGACGCAACTCGCAGTTTCATTTTCTCATTTTTATTTATAGTCAACGACATTATACCAACGGAAATAAATTTTCGTAGAAAATTTTTTCCTTGTAGTCAACGACATTAATTTTTGACCGTTTTGTCGTTGACTTATTAGGGAAAGAAGCGATTCTTTCACTATAGTATTTAGGAAATGAAATTAAAATTTACGAAAAATAATTTCATTTACTATAATATCTCTCCATTTTGTCGTTGGCTTATTAGGGAAAGAAGCGATTCTTTCACTATATTTGCTAAAATGAAACTGCTCGCAAGCCGCGGAGTATTAAACCCAATTTGAAAATAAAAAAGAAAATAATTGTTTTGTTTAGAGAATTTATCGATTATACTAAATTCTCTTTAATCCTTCATCTCAATTTTGATATTAATGTTTCTTGGAACATAGAGACGCATAACTGCATGCAACACGCGATCGTCAGCAGGAATATCAATAACGCGGGAATGAATGCGCATTTCAAAATTATCAAACGTTGCAGTACCGTTGCCGCATGGAGATTTCCTCGTCGTTATTTTAAGTTTTCTCGTCGGTAAGGGAACAGGTCCGCTCACAAGAATCCCTAAGCGCGAGGCTATCTCCTTAATTCGATCACAAATATTATTAAGATCGCCGATATTCATGCTTTTGAGTTTTATGCGTACTTTTGACATTTTGTATTTTCTGTTTTTCCTCAATTAGGAAAATATAAAACTTGAAATTTTTAGTTTCGAAGTGTTTAGATTTCTCAAATTTAAATGCTTGAAAACAGTAAGGTTTTTTATCTTTGATTGCATTAATTAAGATAATAACTAATCAAAAACCGTCTTTAAAAATGTTGCTGTTTTCCCTAGTTTTTCACACTCTCTTCTCAAAATTCTTTATAGAGGACTTTGAATAACCACAATTTCCGAAGGAAATCTCTTCAAAGTCCTTCTTAGAGAGTTTTGAAATTGAAGTTTTTCAAAACTCTCTATAATTCTTCTCTAGATAATAGCTGATAGGCAATAGCATGCCAAAAACAAAACTTGCCCATCCTAAAAAAGTCAATACAATAAGAATAATATTTTTCATAAAAATAAATATAGTGAGCAAACCAGCCCAGAAGATAATGCCAATAATAAAGAGCATGACCCAGGTAAATTTTTCTTTTCTTTTATAGATGAAATCCGACAGATACATGAGCGTAATGCCTCCGGCAATTAAAAAAATACCCAGCAGAATATTTAACAACAAAAAAATATAGGAAACATCTGCGCTAAATTTTACAAAAAATCCCCAGGGCTGGGTAACATGACTGAAATTATTTTTCATATTAAAATCATAAAAAACAATGAAAAAAATTCCGATAAAAATCATATACAATCCATTATAAAACGTAATAGATGCACCTTGTTTAACACGTTGAATATTCATACATAACGTAACTAACCCCCCATTTAAAAAAATTTGTAGGAATTACTATGTATATTAAAATCTCATGTATATACCTAACTTTGACAGTTGGGTGAATTATTGAAGATGACTCTATAACCTAAAAATAAAGAAATTGCTTAAAATTTTGCTATCTGCCGCAGCACGCTACAGAGTATTTGCCTCAAAATTTTTGCTTCGCACCAGCAATTTCTAATTAGAATTTTTGACAACGCAACTCGCAGTTTCATTTTCTCATTATTTATTTATAGTCAACGACTTTAGTATTTCCCAGTTTGTCGTTGACTTATTAGGGAAAGACTTAGGTCTTTCACTATAGTTTCTGCCGCGACTGCACTTACTATGATCTATAACGTAAGACTTAAATTTTTTCCCAATTTATTTAAGTCTTGCAGAATATAGCAAAAGACAAAAATGAGGA
>CAYIPM010000127.1:0-3054 GCA_964365195.1 Candidatus Woesearchaeota archaeon | reverse complement strand
CGAAAGCAAGCTCCGCGGTCTTGCGAAATTTCTGAACAGCAATTTTCTAATTAGAATTTTTACGTTATGCGAATAGTTTTGAGAGAATTTTTTTGTTTTTCTTGAGTAATCACAGCAGGATTCTAAGAAAATAATTCCATCACACTATTTCGGAAGGGGGAAGAGTCGAGCAATTTTAATCACCTCTTTTGGGCGGGAGGGTTGGCTTAAAAATTATGAGTGATTAAAATTGCAGGTTGGAACAAAATTGAAAATAACCTAAATCACAATCTTATACACAAACACCTTCGTATACGGAATTGTCCAAGAGGTAGTTTTTTCTATAGTTGCATGTTCCATTATTTTTCGAAACATGCGGATGGAATTTCCATGCGCTGAAATAACAACAGTTGTTTTTTCTTTCTTGATTAATTTTTTTAAATCGGCAAGAAAACTCCTCACCCGTTTTTCCACGTCGGCAAATGATTCACCGCCCGGGGGTCGTATTTTATAATCACGATGCCACAAATCAAATTGTTGTTGTCCGTATTTTTTTATAATGCTATCATGATGCAAACCCTCAAGATTTCCATATGCTCGTTCAATCATCCTATTATCAATAATTACCCGTCGACACTCTGGATGAAACTGTAAAACTTCCTGTAAGCTTTTCTTTGACCGAGAAAGCCGCGTCTGAATTGCAATACCGATTTTTTTATTTTTTAATTTTCTGGCAACAACACGTGCCTGCCGTTTCCCAAGCGGCGTCAATTTCGAATCCATCCACCCCGTAAAAATATGTTTCTTGTTAAAATACGTCTGACCGTGCCGAAATAAATAAATGTAAAAATTATGTCTCTTTTTCATCAAGCAATAAAGATAGAAGATTATTTAAATTTACGGCGTAAACTTTCTTCCGAGTAAAACGTATGCGCCAAATGAACGATGAGAATTAGACATATCAAGAACTCCGCTCCAATACTTATTTTCAGTTAAAACAGTTCCTTGATAACACTTAATACTTTCAAAAACCGGCGTTTTCATGATAACTACTTTCGCTAAATTCCCTAAACCTATTTCTTGTAAAGTTTCTTTAAAGTGCCCAAAATTATCAAAAATCCGTCGTGAAGGTGTATGTTGTGAGAAAAATGCTTTCAAACGTTTAAAAACGTCTGTGTCTGAATAGTCTTTATCCAAAGGATTTGTTTTTTTGCTACCGGGATAATCAATACTTGATAATAAATGGCTTACACTACTATTCAAATTGGATTCATAATAACTCTCATGTGGCCAGCCGCAATTATTAGCTATGACAAAAAAAGGATAAACTTCAGCCGTATCCGCACGCAAAACTGTTTTCGTTTCAAGACCTCTTTCCTTATCTTTTACAGTTAATAAAATACTCACAGGATCTTCAAAATGATCAGAAATCTGTTCTAAAATTTTCAAACGGACCGTATTATCCATACAACTAAACAAATAACTCCCTTTTTATATTCTGTTATACTAAAAAATATTCATTCAGTAACTATTAAAAACCGCTTATCCTTCATACAGTCATGTTCGGAAAATTCAAGGAAAAGCTCAAATCTTGGTTTAGTTTCTCAAAAGAAAAAATTGAAGAAACTGCAGAAATTGAAGAGCTAAAAGAAGAGCCAAAGAAAAAACCTTCAAAAAAGAAAGAAAAACCGGAAAAAGCTGACAGTATAATTGAAAAAGCAAAAAAGAAAAAGATAAAAGAGACTCCTCTAAAATTTGATGTTGGAAAGCAGAAATTTGAACCAGATGTTGAAGAAATTAAAGCAGAAGTAGAAAAACTAAAAGAAGAAATACATGAAATTCCGCAAAAAGCGTCCCATTCAGTACAAGAAGCAGTTGCAGAGAATAAAAAAACTCAAGCAATCGCACAAGAAATAGAAGAAGATTTTAAAAAAGTGGACAGATTAATTCTGAAAGCAAAGGAAGAGGTTCATCCGCAAGCTCCGCTCATTGTTGACGGAAAACACGCTTATCCTGATGTGGAAAAAATAAAAGATGAAACGCAAACGCTTCATGCAGAAATAGAGCGCGCTAAAAAATTAGAAAAAGAAAATAAAGAAATTGATGAAAATATTTTACAAAAAGCTAAAGCAGAAAAAAAATCTTTTTTTACCAGAATTAAGGAGGCATTTACTTACACGATAACTAAGGAAGAGTTTAATGAAATATTTCAGGATTTGGAATTTCTTCTTTTAGAAAATAACGTCGCGTTGGAAGTTGTTGAAGCATTGCAAAAAAAACTCGCAGAAAAACTCATCGGAAAAGAAATTAAAAGAAATGAGCTAGAATCAGAAATAAAAAAAGAATTGCGCAAAGCATTAGAAGAATTAATTATTGATCCGGATAATCCACTTGACATCATTAAACACGCGCATAAACCATTTGTCATTTTATTTTTCGGAATTAATGGAACAGGAAAAACAACGTCAATCGCTAAAGTTGCGCACTTTCTTAAAAAATCAAAATTTTCTGTCGTGCTTGCCGCGGCAGATACGTTTCGGGCCGCTTCAATAGAACAGCTCGCAGAACACGCAAGTAGGCTCAATGTCCCAATAATAAAACATGAGTACGGAACAGACCCTGCCGCAGTTGGTTTTGATGCAATAAAATACGCAAAAAATCATAAAATCGACGTCGTATTAATTGACACCGCCGGACGAATGCACACAAAAACAAATTTAATTGAGGAAATGAAAAAAATAGAACGCGTCAATAAGCCCGATTTAAAAATTTTCGTTGCGGAAAGCATTGCTGGCAATGATGCAATAGAACAAGCAAAAACGTTTCACGAAGCAATCAACATCGACGGCAGCATTCTAAGCAAAGCAGATATTGACGAAAAAGGCGGCACTATTCTTTCAATAAGTTATGTCACGCAAAAACCAATTTTTTACCTCGGCACCGGTCAAAACTACGAAGATCTCCAGCTCTTCAATAAAAATAGATTTATCGAAAGTTTGGGACTTTAAGAATGGATGAAGACAAGTTAATGCCCTTCGGGCAGCTCTGCTAGGATAATCTCTTCACTTCTAACCA
>CAYIPM010000126.1:0-3065 GCA_964365195.1 Candidatus Woesearchaeota archaeon | reverse complement strand
AGCGGAGCTGCCCGAAGGGCATTAACTTGTTGTATCCCTCTAGAATAATGAAAAAATTTCTCATTATAATCCTTATATTATTACTCATTTTTTCCTTGTTCATCTTTCTCAATCTCAAAACTTCTCAAGAAAAAAACACCCTCACTTTAGAAATCAACAATCACACCTTCATCCTCGAAAAAGCAATAACTCAAGAACAAAAACAGCAAGGCCTCATGTTCCGTAGATTCATGCCAGAAAATCGCGGCATGATTTTCATTTTCAATGAAGAAGAAGAAAGAAGTTTCTGGATGAAAAATACACTCATTCCGTTGGACATTATTTTTATCGACGAAAATTATAAAATCACAAGCATCCAAACAGCACAACCCTGCATAAACGATCCCTGTCAAACATATCAAGCATCAGCACGATATGTTATCGAATTGAATGCAGGTGTGGCAAAAAAAATTGGACTAAAAGCGGAGTATATAATGCAGCTCAATAATCTTTAAAAAAAACAAATTTTCATTAAATCATGCCAATAGAAAATTCTCTTTATATTGTTGAAGATACACTCGATCCAGATAGAATATATCATAATTTCATGGTTACAATAAAAAAAGATATCGCGGAAAGGTTAAAAGATAGAGAGATTTCCTCACAAGAATATCAAACGCTCATAGAAAAAATACGAGAAAGGGCCACAGAAAAATTAATATTATTAGGAAAAAAGTTACATTCACATATTGGTTTTGCGAGAAATAATACCCACAAAAGAACAGCAATTCTGGAATATCTTGCGCTTGATAAAAGAAGAATATGCATTGTAAGAAGCGATCAGATAAAACTAATAGCAGGTAAAAATATAAGTGGTCTGCGCTATCAATCGTATGAAATAAGAAATGAAGATGAAAAAGATGTATTTATAAGAATTTTTGAGGGCTATCTTGCGCATGTCTTAAAGTAAAACATTTAAATCCCTCTTCCTCATTTTTTCTATGGCGAGTGCATACATTCAAACATATGGCTGCTCTGCAAACCAAAACAATAGCGAGATAGTTGCAGGTCTGCTTGCCCGCGACGGAAACACCATTGCCAATGACGTTGCATCCGCAGATGCAATTATTATTAACACCTGCACTGTCAAAGAAAAAACTACAGATAAAATTAAACGAAGAATTCAGGATTTGCAAAGATTATTTCCAAATAAAAAAATGATTGTGACTGGTTGCATGGCACAAACTGATGGAGAAAAAATAAAAAAACTAAATCGGAACGCAATAATTGTTGGAACAGATCACTACACAGAAATTCCTTCCATGCTCAATGAATCTCCTTTAATCAGTATAAGAACAGCAAAACAAAAAGAAGAAAAAATTCTCCTCCCAAAAATTTTCAATAATAATCTCATCGCAATTGCGCAAATTTCCGAGGGCTGTGTTTCTAACTGCACTTTCTGCAAAACAAAAATAGCAAAAGGAAATCTTCAATCCTACCCTCAAGAAAAAATTCTCCAATCAATAACGCAGGACTTACAAAACGGAGCGCAAGAGGTGTGGCTCACCAGTCAAGGAAACGAAAATTACGGCATGGATCAGGGGAAAAATAAACTCTCTGAATTGTTAAAAAATATTCTTGCGCTACCATTTGATTTTAAGCTAAGAATTGGCATGATGAACCCAATTAATTTTCCCATCGATGATTTAATAACAATATACAAACATCCAAAAATATACAAATTCTTGCATCTTCCCATCCAGTCAGCGTCAAATAGAATTCTCAAAGACATGAAACGCGGATACACCATTGAAAAAGCAGAAAAAATAATTAAGACATTCAAAAAAAGATTCCCACATATAACGTTTGCAACAGATATTATTACTGGTTATCCAACGGAGAATGAAGAGGATCATCAAAAAAATCTACAGTTTATTCAAACACTGCAGCCAGATATTCTTAATCTTTCAAAATTTTCAAAACATAAAGGCACGCAAGCAGATGCGCTCAAAAATCTTCCGATAAAAATAGTCAACCAAAGGAACACAGAAATAATGCGCTTGCATCGGCAAACAACCGCAGGAAGAAAAAGACACTATCTCAACAAAATAATAGAAGTTTTCATTAATACAAAAAAAGGAAATAATTTCTACGAAGCGCGTGATGAAAACTATAATATAATTTTAATTTCCTCGCTAGAAAACATCTTAGGTAAAACCATTCATGTAAAAATAATAAACACTGGTGTGCATCATATGATTGGTGAAAAAATTTAATCAATAAAAATAATCTATTCCCGCTCTAATTTTTGAGCATCATTCGCATAATACACTCGATGCAGCCACGCTTCTTCAAACTCTTCTTGTTTACCGCTCGTAAGAAGACTGCAATCTTGAATATAATAATTAACATTGTTAATATCGAGATGATAACTATGGGGAAATTTTTGATTATTACTTCTCCAATGAGGATTCTTTTTTGCATCATTAACCATTGCTTCAAAAATTGAGGTATTGTCTAAAAAAGTAACTTCTTCCTCCCAGCGATAATCTCCGTCGTCAACATGTGCTTTGAAACTATCTCTACCGATATGTCGCAGTACAATCGCCTTTTCATGAACTGTTCCTCCGCGCAATAAAATATGATCATTACTATCATGAATATCAACCCGAACATACGGATTATAGCTAAAGACGTAAGTATCTTCCCATATCTTGCCTAAACTGATTATACCTTAAAAAATTTCTTAATTCTTAGTATATAAAGTATAAAGGGTTAGCCTTTTTAGGTGCTAACCCCTGTTGTGTTATTGACCACACAACAGATATACCAAAAAGAGAACAAAGAAAAACCTTTCTATTCAGTAAAGAAAATCTTCCAAGAGAATTGGGGAAATTATCTCAAAACTCATACCGTTAGAGAAATAGAAAAAATTGAAGTTGAGAAGATGCTTTCATGCAAGGATGAAAGGAGAGGAGGATTTTGGTATTTTTGCAAGAAATGCAGCGAATATCGATTTGTTCCTTTTGGATGCAATTCAAGATTATGCTCTTGTTGTGGCAAAAGATATTCTGATCAATGGTCAT
>CAYIPM010000125.1:0-3069 GCA_964365195.1 Candidatus Woesearchaeota archaeon | reverse complement strand
GCCCCCATTCATCACCACTCCATGCTTTGCACCTGCGATTTGCTAAGCTTGTTTTTCCCGCCGTTGGCGGACCATAAAAGCCCAATTTTATTTCAGTTTTTCTCGTAAAAAAAAGACTAAACAAGCGTTTGGTAAAATCGCGTAATATTCTGATTGCCATTTTATTCAAAGGGGGTAAGATTGTTTATTAACATTTCTATCATCTTTTACCTTGTTCATAGTGTCGTTTTCCGACGACAATCAAAAGAATCATTGCAGCAATCCGCCTCTTCGTTTCGCAAGTTCTTCTGCCACTTTTCTATTTTCAAATATTTTAAAAAGAGGAATTTCCCACATGCCGGTTCGCGTGCCTTTGAGTTTATTCCACGCATAGTGTAATTGCTCGCCATTCCAGCGATAGGGTTTTAGTTTACGAAATATTTCGTCTTTGCTCATTTTCTGATTTTCCGCATTATTCATAAATGCAATCACATTAAACAACTGATTTTTATCTTTGAACAAATACGCTTCATAATAACGTTTATACCACTCTTGCAATAATATATACACAACAAATGCGATAAAAAAAAGAATGGAAAACAAAATAATCGTTGATGTCCATGACTTGCAATCAGCCCGACAATTTTTGCTGTTTTCACCTCTGTCTGCTTCACACATCGCATTAGAATTACAAACACCCGGCTCTATGCCAAAGGCAAGTTCACTAAACGCAGGCGAAAAATAAAAAGGCAATCGACTAATATCAATCACACCAGGATAAATAAATTCAACAGTTCTTTTCGTTCCAGTAGTCAGCTCATTAAAACGAATGCCATAACCATGTTCTAATTCTCGTTCACCATAATCTTCCCGAAAAAATATGCCCCTGGGTTCACCATCGAGGATTAAATACAATTCATCAATATTTTCTGTCGGCTCAATGCTTAATTGCACGCGAGAAAATAAAACTTTTTCTTCAGATGGATACACAAAACTATAGCTGTCTGCATCAATCATAATGCGAATGTTTTCATCGAGCCACGCATTAATCGCAGGGGCATAGTCTTCGTCACCCGCAGTGCCTGCACCAAATTCAGATAAAACTAACGCGTCAACAATTTCATTGCTCTGAATAAAATCAATCGGTTGTATGCTCATGCTTGCAATAAAAGTGCGCGGGACATTAAGAGCAACTAGCTCATTCATAAGTGCAGCAAGTTTATCTTCTTCACTTTGCAATGTTTCTTTATATCTTGCTTCAAGTCGCATAACACTTTCGCGCATTGTTTCAATAGCAAGTTGCTTAGCAGTTTTTTCCTGCACCCACACAGGTAAAACACCAATAGAATCTTCAATCTTTTTTAAATAATTTTTATAATTATATAAAGTTGTATTAATCTGAGTGTACGGCGTGCCAACAACCACATTTACATTTTTAGTAGTTTCGCCAGAACTACCGGAAACATTGACAATGAAAGAATACGTGCCGGTTTTAGTATATGTATAAGAAATTTTATTTGTTGTAGTCACTCTAATAGGGCTGCCGTCGCCAAAATTCCATACAAATATATATCCGGTAAGATTGGTTGCATTGCCCATTAAAATAGTGAAATCAGTTGGCACAAGTAAACCCGCACTCGTAGGAAAAATATCTCCCACAGTCGGACCGCCTTTTACCGTTAAATTTTCAAATAATTGTCTATCACCAATACGCAGAATATAATTTTTTGTTCCGCTGCCATGAGGAATAGCCAAGGATGCTTTATCTAAAGATAGTTGTATAAAAGAAGAACTCAAGAGAGCATTTGTTATATTTAATGCATAAAAATTTGTCACCGGTGTTCGTTCGAGTCCATCAGATTTATACCGAAGCTGCACACTGGATACAGTAATATCCTGATTCACACCAGAATTAAAAGAAAAAGGTATTATGCATTCCGGCGAACATGCGCCATTATATTTTTCACTAATATAATTCATAATTACCGTCGACAAATTAAGTTGATCGCCAAAAAATTGCTGATTAAAATTAACACTATTCACTGGTCCATACATTAATGGTTTCGCAAATAAAGCAAAGTCATGATTAAATTGTGTGCCACTAATAAACCCGCACGGTGCTACATCTTCAAAATTAATTCTGTAATTTGTTGTTGGCTGCAAAGAACTCACACACACAGTGCCGCTTCCTGCCGGAATAACTTCATCAAATATAACGGTGCAGGATTTTTCTCCGTTGCTGTTCACAACAACATTGCAGCTTTTTTGCGCGCTGCCAATTTCTAAAGAAAGCTGCAGCGTTGCAGAGCCAGTTCCATTCACAAAAGCGCCAATTTCATATCCTTTTGCCGACGGCAAATTAATTTGCTGACAAAGTGTTGTTGTATCAATAGTAACGCTATCACTTGATGCGCTTACATTAAAACATCCGTACGGCCGTGCAATGTAACAGCTCATATTAATTACTTGATTTGCTTTCCATTCAAATGAATTATCTCCGAGTAAATCAATAACTAAGGGATAAATGCATGAAGGTCCCGCATTAGTATTCACATTAAATTTAAAATCCAAAATCTCACTTACATTGCCGACTAGTTTGACGCCAACAATTTTTGTCTGCAATACATTTAAACTATAAAGTTGTGAACTCATCCCATTCCCAAAAGGTATAAATCGAGCAGAACAATCAATCGGATAACACCAGCATTGCGTCGAGAAACGACAATCAATGTTACTTTTATTTAATAAAGACTGAATTGTAATGTTGCTTGCAAACGCAGAGATAACGCTTGTTGTAAGTTCTTTGTCTAAACTTATATTTATCCATCCTTTCAAAAAACTTCCCGGCGCATAATTTTTTTCGAGCAAATGCGTTGCATTTCCAAGAGTAATACTTGCGCTCACAGCAGGAAAAGATAAAAGTAAACAGAAAAAAATACTAATTAAAAAAACAAAAAATAATTTTCTCCCTCCTAATAAATTCATCACCATTGCTATTTTTTTAAACACAACGCCTTCTTTTTTTTATGACTAAGAAAATAAAACACCATCAAAAGCACAAACACTGCAATAAAATTCCACAAAGTAAAA
>CAYIPM010000124.1:0-3081 GCA_964365195.1 Candidatus Woesearchaeota archaeon | reverse complement strand
GATACTGTAACCTTATCGTCATCTCGTCGATTTCGCTGCATACAAAATTAAGTCCAGTAATTTATTTCTTCCCAATTCAAGATTTATTCCAGCTATTTCAGCAGGAGTTTTTCCTTGTAATTGCTGATGCGGATTTACAAAATTGTTAATTGCATGTTGTACATTCATAAATGCTTCAGCTGTTTCAAAACTTTTGAATTCCCCCCTTGTTGCATTTAATCGATCATCTATTTTTCCGTTGTATCGTTCAATTGCATTGTTATTATATTCCAGCCCATATTTTTTGCATGCAATCGGAACGCCGAATTGTAATTTCGCAACTCTATAAAATAATTTGTTAAATGCATTTTTGTAATTTTCAAATCCATCACAGACAAAAATAATTCTTTCATCAATTCCTGTATATTTTTCTAGATAATAGTTTGTTAATATCTGATTGTAGCATGTTTTTTTTATCTGCGATAAAAATTCTGTGCATTTTTTTCTGTTTCTCTCGTCTGTAAATGTGTGTGCGAGCACAAATTTTGTTTTACTGTCAATCGCATTCAGATCAAAATTATGTTCACCATTTACCTTCACATATTTTTCATCAAAATGAATTCTTCCCTTGATGATTGGAACAACATTCTCATTTATTTTTTTTTAAAAATTTGCTGTATTTATTGCGCCATTCTCGTATTGTTTCTCTGCTTACCCTCACTCCATCATGTTGCCACAAATGATCTTTCACCTGAAAAAGTGAAAGCCCTTCATTATGCAAATGAATTGCTCTCGCAATATCTTTTTTGTTGTATCGCATTCTCTCAAATCCATCCGGCTCTACAAAATTAGCATTACAATTTTTGCACAAATAAATTTGTTTTTCTCCAGATTTGTTATAATTTTTACCTCTCTTAATAACATCTTTCGATTTGCATTTAAAACATTTCATATATTTTCACCTCCTGAAAATCAGGAGGAAAACATACTATTTATATTTAACTCATAATAAGTTGACAGTATCCGTTTAACCATAAATTTATATAGAACATCTAATAAAAATAACTATGAAAAAAATAGGCGGCGTATATTTTTTTAGTTGCATGGTGTTTGTCTTCATTCTACTTTTTTCTGTGTCTTTTATTTCTGCAATCGAACTTATTGTTTCAACAAACGCCGTTCAAAATAGTTACATCATTGATCTTGATGAACCGGCAGTATACGAACTCACAATTACAAATAATGAAGATTCAATGGCATTTGAAATTTATTCGCTTGTTGGCATTGATATATTTCCAAAAAACTTTTATCTTGCAAAAGGAGAAACAAAAAAAATAACTATTCAAATTGTCCCACAGGATTCGTTAAAAGAAAAAAAGGGTCCAGTTAATTTCATCTATAAAATAAAAAATGCAAACGGTCAGATTCAAGAAGAGCGACTGTCTATAAACGTAGTCGAACTTGACTCCGCCATTTCTGTAAGACCTGAAAGCATAAATCCTCAATCAGAAGTAATGAATCTCGTTTTAAAAAATATGATCAATTTTGATTTTGATTCAGTGCAATTTAAAACAAATTCCGCATTTTTTTCATATGAAGATTCGTTTTCAATAGGTCCGCGAGAAACAATTTCATTGCAGATTCCCATCGATAAAGAAAAAGCAAAAATGCTCGACGCAGGAAAATATTTATTTAATTCACAAATACTGTTTAGGGGAGAAGAGGCAGACATAGAATCTGAAATTAATTTTGTAGAGAGGGAAGATATTGAGTCACTGGAAAAAAAGAATGGTTTTTTTGTGCAAAGAACAGAAATTTCTAAAAAAAATATGGGGAACGTTCCAAAAATGGTTACCATAATCGTGCAAAAAAATATGATCGCATATCTGTTTACAACGCTTAATCAAGATCCTACGAGTGCATCGTTTAAGGGATTTCATCGGGTATATCTTTGGGAAAAAGAACTTGATCCAAGCGAATCATTAGAAGTTGTCGTCGTGACAAATTGGTTGTACCCATTTTTTATCCTGCTTATCATAGTTATCGGAGCAGTTTTAATTCGAAACTCGTTATATGCTGATCTTTTCTTGCGAAAAAAAGTTTCATTCATCAAAACAAAAGGCGGACAATTTGCATTAAAAGTTTCTGTTATTGTTAAGGCAAAACGATTTGTCGAGCATGTAAAAATAACTGATCGCTTGCCGAATCTTGTAGAACTCTATGAAAAATTTGGCATGATAAAACCGGATAGAGTCGATTTAAAAAATAAGCGCATTGAATGGAATATTGCAACACTCAATCAAGGCGAGTCTCGTATTTTTACTTATATTATCTATTCCAAAATAGGTGTTGTCGGAACATTTGAATTGCCGAACGCTCACGCCATGTATGAAAAAGATGGTAAATTAAAAGAAATCCTTTCTAATAGAAGTTTTTTTGTGAATGAGCCGAAGAAAGTATAAGATGGAAAAAATTGTTTTTATTCTGGCAGTATTAATCGTGCTTACAGGAATAGGGTATATTTTTTTGAATCAAAATACAAAAGAGTCATTACAAAATATACAAGATAGTATTAATCCAGAGATTACTGTGATAGAATTAGCCGCGGATAAAGAAAGATACAAAGATACAGCAGTTATTATCAAAGATGCCTATGTTCCTTCTGAAGCATTTATCCTTGTGAAAACTGCAAATAAAGAAGAAAAAATATTTCTCGATCCCCCGAATAAAACCTATTGCAGAAATTTTAGATTAAAAGGCATGCTACGAAAAGACGCACAAAAAGATCAATGGAATTTTGTAATTACTGAATCAACGTGTTTGAAAAATTAATTCTTACTAAGCTTTAAAAACATCTCTTTTCTTTTCTATAGCATATGACTTAATTAATTGAACAAAATTGTCATATGCTATATTCAGAAAACCTAAAAAAAGCGTCAATTATTTAGGTTTTACGCTATAACTAACCCCCGGTCGTATAACGGTTATTACAGGTGGCTGTAGACCACTTGAAGCAAGTTCGACTCTTGCCCGGGGGATCGATCAATCAGTATCTCCGCATAAAGCCGCTTAAGCGGCTTTATTGTTGTTGGAAAAATAGAA
>CAYIPM010000123.1:0-3087 GCA_964365195.1 Candidatus Woesearchaeota archaeon | reverse complement strand
ACGAATTGGATTCAGTAGTTAGTTATAGTCATGCCCCGCAGGGCATTAACTTGTAAATTTGCCGATTGTTTAATTTAGAAATCTATTTGGGATGTAGCCCTAAAATTAAAAACATTTATATACTCTTTTTTTCATTTTTTATCATGAAATACCGTCGATTCATTCTTGAATCCTTAGCAATACCGCTCTAAATCTCATCGTATTTCTAAATTTATTTCTCAAACAAATGAAATCTAAAAAAAATAAACCTGCTACTGAATTATTAAAAAAATCAACGCGAGAAAAAACAGCCAGAAAAAATATTTTTTTTGATTCTCACGAACCGACAGGATTATCAATTAAAGGATTTGACTTTAACACTGCATTAAAAAATAAAACTGTCGACTACAATAAGCTCCTCGAGAGTTATCTTGCAACCGGCTTTCAAGCAACACATCTTGCAAAAGCAATGCACATAATTGACACTATGCAAAAAGAAAAAGCAACAATTTTTCTTGGTTACACTAGTAACATGGTCACATCTGGCTTGCGAGAAGTATTTCGATACTTAGCAGAACATAAAAAAGTCGACGTTATTGTCACAACTGCCGGTGGCATTGAAGAAGATTTTATAAAGTGTTTTGGTGATTTTAAACTGGGTTCATTTTCAGCATCGGGAGAATTATTGCGCGAAGAAGGAGTTAACAGAACCGGAAATATTCTTGTGCCAAACCAAAGATATTGCAGATTCGAAGAATTTATGACGCCGATTTTAGAAAAATTATATCACCGGCAAAAAACCACCGGCAAAATAATTTCAGTTAGTCAATTAATAAACTTCCTTGGAAAAGAAATCAATAACAAAGAAAGCATTTATTACTGGTGCTGCAAAAATAACATTGCGGTTTATTGTCCGGCAATTACTGATGGGAGTTTAGGGGACGTGATTCATTTTTTCAAATACAAGTATCCTGATTTCAAAATAGATATCACCGACGATATTCATCAGTTAAATGAGTTCACCATTCAGCAGAAAAAAACAGGCCTTATTATCTTGGGAAAAGGAATCGCCAAGCACCACATTCTGAATGCGAATATGATGCGTAATGGCGCAGAATATTCAGTCTACATAAATACTGGGGAAGAATGGGATGGCGCAGACAGCAATGCGCGGCCAGATGAAGCAGTTTCATGGGGCAAACTTAAATTTGGAGAAGCAATCAAAGTATATGGTGATGCAACAATTCTTTTTCCATTGATTGTTGCAAAATGTTTTGTTGATTAATATTTGAGACTATCTTCTAATCTTTTACGAGAATAAACAAATCGAGGATTTACCTTTTTAGTTAAAAAAATTAATATATCATCTTCTTGCACTCCTAATATATCATATAAAATTCCTAATCGTGCAAGATGCACGGGCGTATAAACAGTTGCATCACGACTATTACTCATTTCCAAATAAAAAAATCCAGTTCTATAATGACTTAATATATTTTTTGCTGTTGCTATTGACAATTTTGTTCTCTGAACGTAAAGTTGTAAACAATTATTAGATCCAAAGACAGACATTCTTTTTTTAATTTCCTTTCCAATAACGCCACAACGTTTTCTATCTTGTTCATATTTTTTATATAAATTTTTCATAAACGAAACTTTTGATTATACCAACGGAAATAAATTTTCTTCAGAAAATTTTTTCTTTGGTATTTAGGAAATGAAATTAAAATATCCGAAAATTAATTTCATTTACTATAAATTAATAATTCTTACTTGATTGAAGATTTACGTGCCCATGTTCGTCCTCGAGAATTCAGAGGACTATATTCTTTTGTTTTGAAGGGAGCCACTTCATATAAAGATTTATACAAAATGCTATCTGGAGCGCCAATAACTATTCTTGGATCGTCAACTTTTAATAAAGGCTGTAAAATATAATCCGAAAGTGCCGCAACAGACAATTTATAAGTCTCTTGAAAACCAAGATGTTTTTTTAAAACGCGTGCCTCAAGACTATTTTTTTCCAAAGGAATTTGCTTCTTTGCCATAGAATTTTTATGAATAGCTCTTTATAAATTTTTATATAATCCTAATAACTCTTCCCCATATACACGACATACGCCGCTTTCTTTTTACAATAAATGCATTTTTTATCGTCGAGAGAGGGTTGCTTTAGCGGCATGTTCAATGTTTTAATGCCCTTTGTTTTTTCTTTGATTATATCTTCACAATGTTCGTTTGAACACAAAGCCGTCAGCGCAATTTTTTTATTTTTGACTGCGTTTTCCAATTCATTCATGGAATCAGCATGAGTAATGCTTTTTTGCAAATGCGCTTCAGCTTTCTTATATAATTCATTTTGAATCTCCTCTAAAATTTTTGCGACTTCTTTTTTTACAGCAGAAATTTTTACAGACTTTTTAGTGCCATCGTTTCGCTTCACAATGATTACTTGTTTTTTTTCTAAATCCTTTGGACCGATTTCAATACGCAAAGGTATTCCTTTTAATTCCCACTCGCTAAATTTCCACCCAGGTGAATAATCATCGCGCTCGTCAACAAATGCCTCAAAACTAGATAATTCTTTTTTAAGTTTTTCTGCTTCCTTAAGAACTGCGCCTTTTCCGTCTTTCGTTAAGATTGGAACAATAACTATTTGATGTGGCGATAGTTTTGGTGGAAGAATTAATCCCTTCGTATCTGAATGAATTGCAAACATGACTCCGAGCATTCTCGTCGTAATTGCATATGTTGACTGAAATGCAAATTGTTTTTCCCCCTTATTATCAAGAAAAGAAATATCATATGCCTTTGCAAAATTCTGTCCGTCGTCATGATAATCAGGACCCTGAATTGCTTTCCCGTTTGGCATGACAAATTCAATTGAATAAGTATCAACAGCACCTGCAAATTTTTCTTTATCTGTTTTCTTTCCAACTAAGCCCGGCAATGCCATAAAATTTTTTAAAAAATCAGTATAAATATTTAAAATTGCGTCGCGGTCTTCTAATAATTCTTTATGATTTGCATATGCATGATGTCCTTCCTGCCACAAAAATTCTCGCGTTCTCAAAAACGGTACCGGATGTTTAAATTCCCAGCGAACAA
>CAYIPM010000122.1:0-3099 GCA_964365195.1 Candidatus Woesearchaeota archaeon | reverse complement strand
TTCAATTAATTAAGCCATATGCTATATATGCGGGAGAGAGGATTCGAACCCCTGAAGGCACTAAGCCAATGCGTCCTTAGCGCATCCCATTTGACCACTCTGGCACCCCCGCGTCGTATTTGTTAATAATAAGCCCTCAGTAGATGGACAAGTGCCATACATCCACTGACAGCATTTCTGTAATCCCTTGTTTAATCGAGAAAAAGAGATGTTAAAAGCATTTCTATTTGAGCTGTATCTTCGAAGAGATACTAAATTATAGTAAATGAAATTATTTTTCCTAAATTTTAATTTCATTTCCTAAATACTATAGTGAAAGACATAAGTCTTTCCCTAATAAGTCAACGACAAAACGGTCAAAAATTAATGTCGTTGACTATAATAAAAAAAATTTCTACGAAAATTTATTTCCGTTGGTATAATCAAAACATTTATATTCTCTAACATATATATTTCTATATGAAAAAGAGGAAAGTCAATAACAATCGCCCACATAAATCAAAAAAAATGTGGATAAGTCTTTTTGTATTACTTATATTCCTCTTCGTATTTGCAACTGCATTTTGGACAAATGATTATTATGGTGTTGCAATCGGCGTTTTGACAGGATTTTTAGTGTATTTTTTATTTAATAAAATGGGCAATAATTAACTCCACTTACATCCAATGTTATTTTCTCGTGCTTCTTTTTCTGCCACTAAAATTTCATTTCTATATTTTCTATCTTCATAAAATCGTGCCGTTGCAAATCCTTCCTGTACAAGAAGAATATTCACATTAGTTCTCTCACCATTTTCTTCAATAAACACATAGCGCAGAAGTCGTTTATATTGATCTTTATCAGTCACATCACTCTCAAGTAAAACATCTTTGTTAAGTACTAATTCCTTAAGGCGTTGCGTTGATTCGCTATAACATTTCTCCCCCCGTTCAGGTGTATCCATGCCGAGCAATCGCACGCTTTCACCGTTTATCACAATTGTATCTCCATCGATAACTTTGGTGACAAAACCGTTTTCAAATTCTTGTTCATGAATCACATCTAAAAAACTATTTCCCAAAATTTCTGGTTTAAAAAATAAAAAAATTGCATTAACCATTATAATAAAAAATAATAAAAAAAAGACAAATTTTTTTCTATTCATCCAAAACTCCCCTTCACCTTTTCAAATATTTTCTGAAAACTGGCGTGATAATCAGTGACGCGCACCGGCGCATTTTGCAATGGTCGATTATGAGCAATAGCATTTCGAATGGGCTCCATATCATCTAATTTTTTACACCACTCCTTTATATCAATATACGATGCAAAAATAGTTTTATTTGATTCTATAATAACTCGATAGTCATAAAAATCCGCAAATAATAATAAATCCGCTTCTCGCTCTTCGTCAAGCGCCTCTTCTCGTCGGAAAGCGCATTTTGCTCGTACTTTGGGCGGAATTCCCTGCCGCCACCAATCTTCTCCATAATTCGTTTCAAGCAAGATTCTGATAAATTCCCGCACATTATTCTCAAATAGATAGAGAGAATCTCGTTTTGAAGTCGCTTCAGTCATAGTGCCGCTTGGATTAGAATGTTTAGAAACACATTGTGCAAGATATTCTTTCACTGAACCTCCACCAATCCCCCATTTATGCAATGTTTCTTTGAAGTATGGTTCAGCTTCATTGAATCTTCCCATTTTATAGAGCAACTCGCCCAACATAATTTTCGGCGCCCATAAATGCGGCGCAAGTTCCAGCGATTTTTTAAAAAATTTTTCTATCGTCGTTAACGAATCAATGTCCTTCAACGGTTTTCGCATCATCTCTTTTGCAAGATAATAATAATTCATCGGATCGTTTGGATTCTTTTTAATGTCTTCTTTTAATCGTTCAATCTCGTCCATGACGCACCTCTCCCTTATAACATCAGTCCTATTTTTAATAATGTGTTTACTCTAATCAGTGAATAACATTTTTCTACTCTCACACGAAAATATATAAAAGAGTTCGCACAATATAATATATTCCCCATGAACACTCAAGATTTTCTCAAAAATGTAGAAACAGAAATAAAAATTGCAAAATTATCCCCCTATACCTTGCGAAATTATATTGATTGCAATAAACAATTGTTTGAATTTACACAAAAACAACCGCTTGAAATAACACTTGCTGACGTGAAAAATTTTCTTGCGAACAAAATGAATGAAAAATCCCCCAGTTCAAACATTCTTTTTTTATCTTCGATACGCTTTGCATTTACTACACTTCTGGGAAAAGATCCAACCTTAGGAATAAAACGGCCAAAAAATCAGAAAAAACTTCCGGTGGTTTTAACAAAAGAAGAAATACAAAAATTGTTTAATGGAACAAGCACAAAAAAATCTCAATTAATTTTAGAACTGTTATACTCCTCAGGATTGCGCGTTTCAGAAATTGTAAAATTAAAACCGGCAGATATAGACTTTAATGAAAATCGAGGATGGGTGAGGGAAGGAAAAGGAAAAAAAGATAGAATGTTTGTTCTCTCTCAAAAAATATCAAAAAAAATAAAAAAATTTATTGAAAATAATTTTGATTGGATATATATTTTTTCAAAAAATAGTCCGCTCACCACAAGAAACATTCAAAAAATAGTGCAAACAGCAGCGAAAAACGCGTCACTCAATAAAGAAATTCATCCTCATACCCTGCGCCATTCATTTGCAACCCATTTATTGGATGAAGGAATTGATATACGAAAAATTCAGTTTTTATTAGGGCACTCTTCAATTGCAACAACACAGATGTACACTCATGTAAGTCAAGAACAAGTGAAATCAATAAAAAATCCTTTTGATAATCTATAATTTTTGAAATCTTTTTTTATTGCTCCAAATGGGTTTAATACCCCGCAGCTTGCGAGCAATTTCATTTTAGCAAATAAATAAAAATAGGAAAATGAAACTGCGAGTTGCGTCGTCAATTTGAAAATTAGAAATTGTCGGCGCACAGCAAAAATTTCGTGGAATACTCCTGTACAGCTTGCTGCGACAGATAGCGAAATTTTAGACAATTTCTTTATTAGAATTTTTGGGTTATAGCAAATTACTTTAATAATCGGAAGTTTTTT
>CAYIPM010000121.1:0-3139 GCA_964365195.1 Candidatus Woesearchaeota archaeon | reverse complement strand
TTTGTTTGCTTGTGTGTTCTTTTCCCTTTTTGTTTCTTATATCCTTATAGAATAATAAAAAGGTTAATTAAACACCCCCCGCTTTTTGTTTGCTTGTGTGTTCTTTTCCCTTTTTGTTTCTTATATCCTTATAGAATAAGAAAATAGCCAATTAAAAAAATAAAGAAAAAGAAAAAAAAATTAATTGTTATCTGTATCTATGAAAGTTAAACTCTCTACATGATTACAATTAAACTCTTTTCCGAAACGTCGGTTTAGAATAGATTTAATAAACACAGTTCCATCTTTTTTATAAGCGTATTCTGTTATGTCCGTGTTATAGTTCATTATCCCCGTGCTTCTATAAAATCTATAACCATTTTTAAGCGGTACGTCTCTTAAAATATTTCTTATCTTTTGTCGTTTTTGTTTGTTTCCATACTCTTATGGAATGTAAAAAGTGCAAGATAATTTAAGAAATAAAAAGAAAAAAATTTTTCAAAAATATAATAGAAACGTCAAAAAATGTAATAGTTGACAAATTTAATGGGGAGGTGTCAAAAAACAAATGATACTCCTCAAAAATTACCTGAATTAAGTTGGTGATTATTTTATTTTCTTAATTTAATTATCTATTTAATACTTATTCCAACTTCCCTGTGAAATCTTCCAATTTCATTGAGAATGATTTGCCTTTTATCTTGCAAAATTCTCGCGCCAGAATATAGAGCATGCAGCCGATTGATTTTGAAGATTTGTTGTTGCACGGAATAATTTTTGTGACACCGAATGTATAATTATTTGTGTCACATAAACCCATAATTGGTTTTTTTAATTTGATTGTGTCGTTGAGCGCGTTTTTATCCATCCATGGATCGCCGATAATTGTTAAATCGCTCTCGAAAAAATCGCTTAATGATAAATTTGTTGTGATTCCGGGAGAATATTTTTTTGTAAATGTTTTAATGCCTGTTGCTTTTTCAAACATTTTTGCAGCGTCCCACCCTGCTTCTCTTTTGCATACTAGATATATTTTTTCTGTCTGGAATTTTTTTAAATAATCAGTTGCTTCTCGGAGTTTTTGATCAATAAGAAGCGTGTTAATAACTGCTAAACCATCGGCACGTCGTTTGTACACAAATTTTCTCATGTGCGGCGTGATTACCTTTGTTCCCAAATGCACTGCGCATTTAATATATTCCTCAAGGGGAATTAGTGTTTCTTCTTTTGCATTAATGCTTTTCTTTTCTTCCTCGACGTCTTTTTTTGATATCTTATCTGATATCTCTTGGATTTCTTTATCAGAAAGATCTGGTTTCTTTTCTTTACTTGGTGCATCGCTTGAAAGCATTCGCTCTTTTAATTCATCCGCAAGACTTTTTGGTTTTTTCTTTTCTTTATCAATTGATTTTGTAACCATGTTTATGGAGCTTTATTGAGTGGATTGTTTATAAATGTTACTGGATTTTTGGCGTTGTAGAAAGTTTAATAGACAAAGCCACCTCTAATTAGTATTTGCTCTAAAAGAGAGGTGGTTACAATGAAAAAGAAGAACATATATACCTATATAAAATGCTTATTACCAAAATTAAATCGTTATGCAGATCAAGGAGAATACCAAAATCTTTTTCTAAGAAAAAGAATAATATGTTCAGTAATACAAAATACATTGCCATGTATAGTCAACGACATTAATATTTGACCGTTTTGTCTTGGTCTACAACCATTATGTTTGGAGATTTAGGAAATGAAATTAAAATATCCAAAGATTAATTTCATTTACTATAACTTATTAGGAAAAGATATACAAATATGGTAAAAAACTTATGTCTTTTACTATATATAGCAAATGCATTAAACATATAATTTTTGCATTTGATATATTCAGGAGAATTAAATAACCTTAATAATAATTTAATTCTCATATTATAAAAAACTTTTTACGTGATCAATCAAATCAGGGGAAACAGTTACACCATAGTGGGTTTCTAATGCCTCGTATAATAAGAGAAGACGTTGGCCATCAAATTTTTTTACTCCGATATGTTGAACAGTATTAAAACTTTCTTGATAATCTCTAATTAATAATTCTAAATCTTTTTGAGAAAGATCTGGACGCGGAAAAGGAATGTAATATTTGCTCATGTGTTAACAAATAAGTTGTTTTATATAAATATTTTTATCCTGAACAAAATAAAAGAAAGAATAAATTAATTATGAGACATCAACATCAAAAGGAAGAGTTACGTAGGGAGAACCATCTTCCTGTTTGATTACAATTCTATATCTAATTACACAGGTTGAAATATCGCTCACTGAATTTTTAGGAATATTAAACAATACACGATCAATATATTTATCACCTGATGCAAGAGTAATATCTCCAGAGCTTCCTGTTGTCATCCACTCTTCAGCCTGCCGATCAGTAACGCCGCATTTTTTTCTTACGTTATCGTCGGCAACTTCAACTTGCCATTTGAACTTTTGATTCTTACCAAGATTTTGTATACCAAACGCAACACCGAATGATTTTCCCTGATCAATGTTTGCTTTGTTTTCTGCCAAATATAAAAATCCTTCCTGATCCTCGACAAACAGTGCATTGATTTGATCCCGAACTTTATCGTTCATCGTCTCGACATTATATTTTGCACCGGTAAAAATCGTCCTCACCAGCACAAGACCCAAAATTAACATGCTCATTGCTAGAACTAAAATAACAATCGTACCGATACTTAATTCAAGAGCACCGCCCTTTCCTTCGGATTTTTTCAGATGATGAATAGAAATATTTTTACCAATTCCCCTTTTCTTTTTCATTTTTCAAAAACTCCCAAACATCGCATGAAGCGTTGTTTTTGGAAAATTAAAAACGCTGAAAGCGTTTTTTCATAGATCTAAAAATGAAAGAGAATATTTAAATGTTTTGTGAACATCATTTTGTAACCCCTCATCGATAAAACAACACCATAACAACTCTTTTAAACAATACTTCAATTCTCCCACTATGTTAAATCAACTTATCGAATACAAAGGATCATTAATTGAAAGAAAAAATTTAGAGCAACATCTTGCAGAAATGCCCTCTCGAGCATCAACAATAAATCTTAGTATATAAAGTATAAAGGGTTAGCCTTTTTAGGTGCTAACCCCTGTTGTG
>CAYIPM010000120.1:0-3142 GCA_964365195.1 Candidatus Woesearchaeota archaeon | reverse complement strand
TGATTTTGAATGTATCAGAGAACTTGTTCTCTGAGTCCTTCTTAGAGAGTTTTGAAAAACCTCAAATTTAAAACTCTCTATAATTATAATTTTCGTAAATTTATTTTATTACAAATCATCTAATTTTTTTATTATCTTCGTTTTAAATATTTCTTTTTGTTGATGTCTTGGTATTCCTGGAATTGGCTCTATTTGTATAATATCATTTCTTTTATAGACATATATTCCTACAATTGTAGAGATAATCAAACTTCCTAATCCAACTGTCCATTCTGTTTTATATTTCACTTTATTATTTATTCTCTTTGCTTTTTAACTCTTTATAGAGAACTTTGAATAACCCACATTTCCGAAGGAAATCTCTTCAAAGTTCTCTATAAGGAATAGCGTTTAATCTTTTTGCAGGATCTTCTTCAATAATAGTGGAGTTATAATCTAAGAGTTTATGCGGTGAATATTCATGAAAAGTGGTAACTTTTTTTTCCAGCGTATTTGAAACATTTGCAGCCGCGCTTTGTTTTTTATTGATTATGTCTGAAATTCCTTTTATTGCAAGACCCGTCATCGCGAATGCTCAAATTATTAATGACGCGCTTGTCAGCACAATGCCAAAATCGATTAATGGTGTTAGGTAAAATCTTGTTTTGTTCATTTTATTTTCCCCCGTATTGTGGAACGATTTGTTGAGGAATGACTGAATAAGGAGTTGCAGCGGGTTTTCCTGTTTCGTCTTCTTTGAAAAGCCAGCTTTTATTTTTGTAGGTTATAACCGTTTCAGTTTGATTATCATTATCTAGATCAATCAATTTCGTCTCTAGTTTGCTTGGAATAATGAATTCTTTGCCAAGTTTTTTCTCTTTTTCTGTCATTTTAAAATTATTAAAATAGAGTGTCCATGACACAGCTGCTAATACTAGAATGCCTCCGAATATCATTGCACATCCAGTTTTATTATCATTTGTCAGGTTATTATCAATTATTTTCTGTTTAAAACCATTTATATTCCTTACTTCACCGCCGCATCAAATAAAAATGTTAGAGACGTCGCGAAAAACGGAGTGTTGAGCCAGACTGCGATTTCTTCGTCTGGAGATTTGCTGTTTGAAATGACAAACAACACCTGTTCGTTGTCTGCAATGAAGAATTTTGTGTCGACGCTGATTGGTTTTGCCTTTATTTTTAATTTTTTGTTTATTCTTTCAATTTCTTTTTCATCGCCGGATAACGCTATTTTTGTTTTAATATTTGCTTTTTTCAAGCGTTCAAAAATCAGAGAAAAAAATCGAGATTTAGCCATCATTTCTTCTGCAGGCAGACAGATGCTGATTTCTTTTTTTGCATTTTCTAAGAGTTCTTTTATGTGATTGTATATTGCTGATTTTCCCCGAAGCGCGCCAGAAATTTCTTCTTGTCTAATTGGCTTGATTCCTGTGGTGTACAATTGTTCCAATTCATGATATTCATCTGTTTCCTTAAGATGAATTATATTTTTGATTCGTTCGTCCGCTTCTCTAATTGTTTTTGTTTTTAATTTTTCTATGATGACGTTTGGCTTTATCGCAATATATTTTACGGGCTTGCCCAGTTTCATCATTGCAAAGCCACGTTTTTCCAAGCTTTCAAGTACGTCATAGGTTCGAGAACGCGGAACACCTGACCCTTCGGCTATTTCCCCTGCGCTTGCAATTCCTTTGATAAGCAATGCAAGCCATACTTTTGTTTCGTAAATATTAAGTCCGAAATAATCTTTGATTTGTTTGACAAGTTCTTGATTTATCATGAGAATGTTTTTTGAGATTGTTTAATTTCTTGCACCTCTAATGATCTATAGAATCGTTTATATTGGGGAGAATTTACATCAATGCTATCTGGAATAATTTTTGAACCTGAATGATATGAAAGTTTTTGTGTCATTTTATTTCATTTCGCGTCCAGCTACTAATTCTTCTAACGATTGAATAGAAAAAATTAAATTTACATTTATTAATCGTGAAAGTAAGCGATTTACTACTGAATGCTGATTTGTTACATCATATCTAGAATCCCTTTTGTATGTATTATCCAAATTATGACTTAATATACAATCAGGATGATGTTCCGCATAATCATTTATTTTCAAAAATCTTCCGTCATAAGAATGTAACATTCCTGAAGAGAGAGCGACATCTTTATTTCCTTCTTCCAATACTACCTTTTTTCCAATGTACTCTCTTACTAAATCTTTAGAAATTTTAGGTGTTAACTTTAACATTTGTTTCAATTCTTGTTTTTGTTCTTGAGCCATATTCGTTGTATATTTTTAATTGTATACCATTGCAAAACGGTATTTATAAAGCTTTTGCTTTTGTTGTTACTATGGAATTAATACAAAAGAAAAGATTTAAAAGTTCTGCGAGCCATTTTAACAGTATGAATCTTGCACGAATGGTTCGATTTGAAACAATTTTTTTGATTGTCTTAGCAGTGGCCAGCATTTTCAATTTTTATTTTTTTCCAGCCAGTGAAACAAGCTTTTTTATGTTCAATGAAAATATTTCTACTATTTTACGTGAAGGAAATGGGATGATTATGGCATCGCAAGAAAATTTTAATGGCATTCTCGACGAAAATGGCATTGCAGAAATCTCTGAAAAAAATAAACTTTTGATAGAAGATGTTGCTGTAATTGATATGCACCAGATTGAAACGTTTTTCGACGAGCATATTTTTAATACAAGTCATGCTCCTTCAAATTATTTGTCAGAAGAACAGATTGAAGTGTATGACGACAGAATTGTTATTTATATTAACGGATCGAGTTTAAGTCATTATGCCGACAGCGGCTCAATGAAGCCTCTTCTTGATGCTAAAAGTAATGGTATTCGTATCAAGCCAGATTCTGTTGATGATATCAGCGTAGGAGATATTATTAGTTTTCGACACAATGATTTATTAATTGTGCATCGCGTTATCCAGAAAGGTAAAGATGAAGAAGGAGTATATTTTATAACAAAAGGAGATAATAATATATTATCTGACGGCAAGGCTCGATTTGATCAAATTGAATATAAAACAATTGGAGTGTTGTGGTGAAAATGGAAAGAAAAGATTTTGTAAAATCTGAAGAAATATATAATTTATTTAAAGCTTCACAATTTGTTCA
>CAYIPM010000119.1:0-3155 GCA_964365195.1 Candidatus Woesearchaeota archaeon | reverse complement strand
GGATTAACACTTGCATCATTATCATTGCAATCAACGGCTTTGCCGTCGTCGCCTGCTTCACCAGCATCACAATCATCATAGGTATCGTTGTCTTTATCAAGACATTGCTTGATGCACATGCCACCAGAACAAACTTTTCCGACACCACAATCCTCGACAGTTCTATTTTCTATTGCAAAACTGCAGCTGCTGGTAACAGTTCCGGTATTAGTGCACGTAAATACTTTATATTTTTGATAGACATCATCATTTTGGCAAAATGTATTTTCAATAAATCCGTCAGTGCCGCAGTCACTGTTATTAAAACAGGCAATAGAAACACATTGACCGAGAGAACAAAGTTTTCCTTGTTCACACAGGCCATTATTTTCATCGATAGTTCCATCACAATCATTGTCTTTTCCGTCGCAGACTTCTGCAGCATTTGGATGAACTTGTGCATCATTGTCGTTGCAGTCTTTTTCTTTTCCATCATCCTGATCATCGCCAATTGAACATTCATCATAGCCGTCGTGATCTTTGTCTTGACAGACACAAACCCCATTTGTACAACTGCCCGGACATGATTTTACAAGCACAGAATTATTATTCGCTACACAAGAGGATTGAATACTGCCTGCATTTTGACAGCTAAATGAATTGACGTCGCGATAGATATTAGTATTGATGCAGTAAGGAGTGCTATTTGTTGTTGCAGGACAATCAGCATTATTTCTACATACAACACCAACAAATTGCGCGCAGTCTTTAAACATCTGTTTTGCTTCACTTGTCCAATATTTGTTTTCGATGATGCCGAAGAAACACATATTCTTTTGTGCTTTTTTATTATTCAACAATTGTGTTTGCGCAGGAATATAGCCGATAACATCCCCTAAATCAAAATTATCGCCGGTATACGTCAATGCAATACTTTGCACACCCTGCGCTTTATTTTCTTTTGCTAAATAATAGTAAGGAATAGAAATACCGCTTGACATTGCTTGCGTATAGACTTGAATAACTCTGTTATCTTTTTTAACGCTTAATGCACTCGAAGAACCGAGTTGTGAAATGCCATCACGATCTGTCAAACCAAACGATTCACCAAAATAATAATTGCTGATAATAGTAGGAACAGTATAGATAGGAAAATTTTTAGAATTTTTAAAGCGCTCATCACCAACAAAAAGAACGCGATAATCTAAGAAATCAGGCGGTAAATTTTTTCCGCTAAAACTTTTTTCGTCAATCAAATCCACAGTCAAGCCCAATTCTTCAAATGCTTTCACAACATTTTGATCAACGCTCACTTTATTTTTATAAATATACGCAACATCACCTGCTGAAACAAGACCTACAAACAAAGTTATTAACAAAACACTTACAAGAAATTTTACAGAGGCAATTTTCGCAGCTTCTTTTTTCATCTTACGCTAATAAACCCGATTCTATATAAACATGACGTACCACTTTTTCTTGATGAAATTCTTTTTTTACCGTCGATAAAAACGTTTTCTACTTTCTAATGAAAAAAATGACATCTTTCAAAGTGAAAAAATAAACAAGATGAAAATGAGAAAAATATTTTAAAGAAGGAAAAAATATAAAAGAAAATCGTTGAAATTTCCTACCGAACCGAAAGCAAGCTCCGCGGTCTTGCGAAATTTCTGAACAGCAATTTCTAATTAGAATTTTTCAACGGCAGCAAGCTGCGGGGTATTAAACCCAATTTGAAAATAAACACCTTTTTATATCTGTAAAACCTTTCTATACAATGCAAAAGAAAAAAGGTGAAGCACAAAAAAATAAAGAACAACCAAGAAAATTTTTCACGTTCTTTCTCTGGCTGCTTGTTATTGTTGCAATATTTACAATACTTGACACGCTTGTTCACGCTTTTTTTGAACCGTTAGAGATTTATTATTATCCTATTCCAAATGCATTTAAATTTATTTCAACAAGTTATCTTTTTTGGTATGCTGTCGGAAAACTCGTAGGAACGACGATAATGGGTTCAATCTTATTTTTTTTAATAAAAAGAATAAAAAATTTGCGGGCAAAAGTTCTAACTTTCACAATAATTATTGTCATTCTTATTGAAATCAGGTATATGCTATCAGGAGATTATTCAACAAGATGGGATCTGTACAATATGATAAACCATTTTATTATGCTGTATATCCCGGCATATGTTGTATTTAAAAAAACAAACTGTGTGTAAAATAAAATTTGAAAAGTTATATCTTGCCCAATTTATTCGCAAGTTTTTCTGTTTCTGTTAAAAGAGTTTCTATTTCTTTAATTCCCTCGTCCCAAAAAGATTTTTGTGAGATATCAATATTCATTGCTTTAAAAATATCCTGCGGAGATTGTGATGTTCCTGCAGAAAGAAATTGTTTAACATTTTCTATAAAATTTTTATCTGTTTTTACGTTTCGTTGCAGCGCTTTTGAAATGAGTAACCCCATGGCATACGAATAATTGTAAAAATATCGCCGAATATGTCCCCAATACACCCACCAGTTTTCACTTCCTGCAGATTGCTCAACACATTCGCCCATGTATGCAGCCATATGTTTTTGAAATAATTTTCCAATTGTTTCTTTCGAAACAAAACCTGTCTCACGAAATACTTTATGCAGTTCCTGCTCAAAAGAATAACACGCAACCTGCCGAAATATTGTCGAAATATCATCATTAAGTTTTGTCATGCAAATGCTTAATGCAGTTTCTTCATCAGCGTCGTGCATAAGTTCCTGCAGCACAAAATCTTCCATAAATGTACTGGCAACTTCTGCCGTTGAGAGCGTTGTATCAAAATTAAGCGCGTGTTGTTCTAATTTCATGAGTTCGTCATTAATGCCATGGCCTAATTCATGCGCCAGCGTCGTGACATCCCGCAGATTATTGGTATGATTAAGTAAAATATAAACAGGCTGCTTTTTTAAAAAATGCGCGCAAAACGCCCCGTCTGTTTTTCCTTTTTTTGGATACACATCAATCTGTTCGTTTTCAACAAAATTTTGTAAGATAGTGGAAAACGTTTTGTCTAAATTGTTAAACACCTTATAAATAAGCTGTAATGATTTCTCATAGGAATATTCTTTATCAACTGCGTCATATGCGACATTTCTTTCATGATACTCTAATTTCTCTACACCAAAAAGTTTCGC
>CAYIPM010000118.1:0-3202 GCA_964365195.1 Candidatus Woesearchaeota archaeon | reverse complement strand
AAATGAGAAAATGAAACTGCGAGTTGCGTCTTAAAAATTCTAATTAGAAAATTGCTGTTCATAAATTTCGCAAGACCGCGGAGCTTGCTCCGGTTCGGTAGGAAATTTCAACGATTTTCTTTATCTTCAAAGTCTTTTGATTTTGGAGAGACAGAAATTCCTTGAATTTCTTTATTTTCATTTTCCCTGTACATCCTGAATAAATCCTTGCTTGGGTTGAAAAACATCGCCTGATTTTTTTAATTGATCAAGTGCATGTTCAAATTCTTCTTCACTAAGATCCGAGAGCTCCTTGCGTAATTCTTCAAGCGGCACTTGTTTTCCAAACGCCGGCTCAAGTTTTCGAATTGTTTCTTTCATTAAAATAATTTTATTGCGTTTGCTGGAAGAAACTTTTGTTGTGAATCGGTCAATATCAAACGTTTTTGTTTCAGGATCATAGCCAACTTGCATCAAATAATATTTTGTCAGGCGAATTGCAACATCGCTGTCTTCTTTATCTACTGTTGCTGAAAGCCGAGACTTGGCATGTGCTTCTGCGAGTCTTACAAGTCCTTGCAATTGTCGTGCAGAAATAGAAATAGAACGCGACTCGCCTTCAGTGCTCGCTTTTCGCATTTTAAGGTAAAAATCTTTTATGGCATTCACTGCCATCTCAGTTAAGTGCGGCTGTGATTTTTGTTTTGCATACGCAATATATTTTTTAAATAAATCAGCTTCAATTTCTGGTTTTGTTCCTTTGCGTTGATGCAAATTCAAAACGTGCGTTGCAATAGCGTCATCCTGTTCTTTATTTGGCAGATCACGCAAGACAAAAATTAAATCAAACCGATTTAATAATGCAGGAGGTAAATCAATTTGTTCTGTAATCGATTGTTGCGGCTCAAACCGGCCGTATTTCGGATTTCCTGCAGCCAATACTGATGTTTCTGCCCGAAGCGTCGCCTGAACGTTTGCTTTACTTATTGTTACAGTCTGCTGTTCAAGTGCTTCATGCATAGCACTGCGATCAATAGGATCCATTTTTTCTATTTCATCAATGCATACGATGCCCTTATTTGCTAATACCATTGCGCCTGCTTCCAAGCTCCAGCCCTTCAAAAATTCGTCGCGCACAACTGTTGCAGTAATGCCTGCGCCTGTCGCTGCTTTACCGACGATATATCGACCTTTGGGTGCAATATTTGAAATAAATTTTAATGTGATAGATTTTGCAACTCCGGGATCTCCTATCAAAAATAAATGAATATCTCCTCGGGAAACAGTGCCATCATCAGAAACTTTTCGTACACCGCTGAACATTTGTAAAACGAGCGCCTCTTTTATTTCTTCATAACCCCAAATGCTTGGTGCAATGCTTGTTCGTAATTTCATAAATAATTCCGGATCTTCGCTTAATTCCTGAATCTGCCGCTCATCTTCTTCACTAATGTCCAGCTCTTCATACGTTGTTTCAAGCGGAATAAGATTATTTGCTTCAACGGCTAAATCAAAACGCGTTGAAATAGATCCAGAAGGCAGAGGAACAGGTACTTCTTTTAAAATACCGAGCACGCGAACTTTGCTGCCAGGTGTTGTTTTTTCTTCCATGAGGGGTTCCACTAAATCTTCTTTTAAAAAAACATTCATCCGTCGTGGCTGTTCGCCTCCGGTCAAAGACTCTGGACTTTCTTCAATAACAAGACGCTGCGCATCAACCATTGTTTTGCTTAACAAATTAAAAATGCCTTTTCGTCCGCACGAGCATCGTGACGGCTCTCGAAATTTTTTATCAATTTGTAAAACGGAAATTACGGTTCCACAGGATGGACATTCAAATTTTGCATTCACAACTTGCGGCCGAACTTCTGATGCCTGTCGCACCAGTCCCTCAAAAAAAATTAATTTATTCAAATGCTCTGCCCGAATTGTTCGAATTCGCACTTTCTGTGTATCTGGCAGATTATTAAGTCGCAAGCGAACATTTTTTATTAAACCCATTTCTTCTAAGGCAGTTTCAAACAGTTGCAGCACTTCTTCAGGACTGCTTATTAATGCCTCCGCAAGTAACGGCGAGGTCGAAGCAATATCTTCAAACGTCACATACATCACCTTTTTCCCTTTGCGAATGCTATCTCCAATTTGCTTCTTATACGTATCAAAAAATAATTTTGACTCCGTGACAATCTCCTCTGAATTTCCAACAACCACTTTGATTTCAACTCCTTAATAAAAATCATGCGCAAGCATTATTTAAGGATTGTTGGTTTCTTAAAAATGGTAAAAGAAAATTATTTTTCTAACCGAGAATATGCTTCTCTAAAAACATCTTCTATGCAAGGTGCAAGATGATTATATGCGCTATCGCTACAATTATTTCTTATTCTATCTAATAACCTCTGTTTTACATCTCTAAAACTATCTTTATATTCTCTAGATTTGTCAGCATCTTTAAGTTTACTTCTATATTCTTTGCACATTTCAATAACTTTGCGTAATCTTTCCCTTGTCGTGCTTAATCTATCACTTATTTCGTCGTTGCATTCTTTAATCACCAATTCTTTTTTCTTTAATTGATATTCGATAAAATCGGTAAATGAATAAAGAATTGAGTTTCTCGCAATTATTTGATACGTTTCTTTTAATTCTGGAGTTAATTCCGAATTCCCGCATAGTTTTCCCTCTAATTCAAGTAATCGCGTAATATCACGGTGAAGGAAATCATAATCCATAATAAAATTAAAGAATATTTATTTATAATATTAATTATCCTAAGAAATACTATTTATTCTTCTGTGCCGCTTTTAATACTTTTGCCAATTGTTCCATTGATTCGTTCAATTGCTGATTATTTTTTGTTCCGGTGCAGACAAGTTTTCCGTTGCTAAATAACAAAAATGTTGCTGGCGGATTTTCCAATTTATAGACCAAACCCGGAAATTGTTCCGGCTCATATTCGGTATTTTCTAGTTCCAATGACAAAAAATTAAGATTCAGCATCATATTAATATTTCCCGACGCGACAATATTTTGTACGGTTATTTTTGGTTTGTCAGTAACCTTAACATTTATTTTTCGCAAAATTTTAATGACTTGAGTAATAACTTCTTTCACTTGCGCAATTGATTTTGTTCCGGTGCAGACAAGATTTCCCGATGAGAAAACTAACACAGCAGATTTTGGTTTTTTAATACGCAATACAAGTCCTGGAAATTGATCAGGA
>CAYIPM010000117.1:0-3234 GCA_964365195.1 Candidatus Woesearchaeota archaeon | reverse complement strand
CAACGACATTAATTTTTGACCGTTTTGTCGTTGACTTATTAGGGAAAGACGTACAAATTTGGTAAAAAACTTACGTCTTTCACTATAATATAATCCTGTTCTATAATGAGGTGCCAGTGTATTTGGTTGCTGCTGCCGTTTTAGCGATTATTTCAATAATTGCAGGAATTCTTATACTTGTCTGGCCGCGCTTTCTCAACTATGTTGTCGCGTTATGGCTCTTGATAACCGGAATTCTTAATCTATTGATAGTGTATAATGTTATATAAAACAGTAATTTTTATTAGAATTTTTGGGTTAATACCCCGCGGCTTGCTGCGTTGTCAAAAATTCTAATTAGAAAATTGCTGGTGCGAAGCAAAAATTTTGCGGCAGATACTCCATGGCGTGCTACGGCAGATAGCAAAATTTTAAGTAATTTCTTTATTTTTCTATCTTATCCGCCCGTACATACATAAATCCGCGATTTTTTAAAAGCAAAATAATTTTTTCTCGTTCCTCGGCATTCCCGCATCCTTTCCAATCAACGAGTACCATTTGCACTTGTTCTTTTGTTTTCTTTTCTGCTTCATTAAGCATACTTGCAGTCAATGGCAAAGAATAAAGAGGAATAACATGAGAAATTGCATAGTTGCTTTTTAATTGAAGCATATTAAATTGTGGCGTATAATGAGGTCCACCTATGGCAAAAGTCGCAATCCAATTCTCATCTGCTTTATAGTGTTCTAACGAAAAAATTGTGCGCGCCAAAACTGCCGCAGCAAGTGTATCATTCCATGCTTCTTCATTGCTTCCTAATTCAATAAAAATACAGGGCAGTTCAACAACCGGTCCATGATGCGTTGCCTCCATAGTCAAAAGATAGGTTTCATGTACCTTTTTCTCAGCATGGATATTTTTTTCCAATTGTTGAAATAAATATTTGAAAACAAATGCTGAGCTCAAACACACCTTTCCTTCATCGCCGCCATACTGCGCAGCTCTCCAATTTCCCGGAGCATGAATGGTTAATGACGGAACACTTTTTTCAGACCGATGCTGCGAAGCGAAAACCACACAATCAATGCCTTGCAATTGTGGATATTTTTTAATGCTAATATCAGAAAAAATTGTTTCTTTCTTCAGACAAATGATAGGCACTTGCGGCGAAAATCCCAATTGTTTAAATGCTTCAACGATATTTTTTCCTGCTATGTCTTTCTCGCTGTAAATAATTGCATATCTCATATATTTTTAATATAGAAATGCTTTTAAAGTTATTTCATATAAAATTATATGGTAAAAATTGTAGGATTAAGCAAAGATGAAATTCGTGAGCAAGGACGAATTTCTAAATTAGAAAGAATAACAAAGAGACTATTACCTCAAGCAAAAGTAACCAGCGGCGCATCAGCCATAGATATATACATTGAAGGAGATCTTGTATTATTAGCGTACGAAGATATCAATAAAAAATTTTTGATTAATGTCTATCAGCCACAGGCATTTGAAAGTGCAATAAAGATTGCAGAAGCATATGAAAAAGCAGGCGAACCTGAAATTACAGTAAAGAAAAATTATACAGAATAAATTACTTTCGCTCAATTTCCTTCCCATTCATAATCAGCGTCGACGGCTTTGCCTGTAATACGCCTGCATCAATAATATAATCAACTGCCTTTTTTAGTTCAGGTGAAATATCACTCACACGTTTTGCAAATGCTTCTCCTGCGAAATTTACCGACGTCGTAACAAACGGCACGCCAGCTGCTTGAATTTGTTTTGTAAATGAGGTATCAGGAATTCGCACGCCAATGCTCTCTCCATGTAAAATCCACTGCAAAAAATTTTTTTCTTTTTTCTTTAAAACAACTGTATATGGTCCAGGCAAATATCTCTCCAGATCAACATCGATAATAAAATTTTTTTTAATCCAATCAAATGAAGGAGCAATAACTGAAAGAGGTTTTATTGCATCCCGCTGTTTTATTTTTTTTATTTTCGCAACTGCCTTTTCATTCGTCGCATCACAGCCCAGCCCATAAATAGTGTCTGTGGGATACATAAAAATTTTTCCCGCATGAATTGCCTTGACAAGTTCCCCTGACTCAATAGATCGAACAACATTCATAAGTTTTAAAAATAAACATTGCTTAAAAAAGGTATGTTACAAGAAATCACATATCTAAGTATTATCCTTTTAGGAATTCTTAATGGATTTATTCTCATATATTTTTGCAAAGACGAAATAAATGCATGGAGAAAAAGATTCTTTATCATTGCCATAATTTCAGGGCTTTTCGCAGCAGCACTATTTTTCACACCGTTTGAATATAAAATACCGACGATAGTTGCATTGCTGTTTATGAGTGTAACGAGCATTACTATTTTTCTAAAAAGAAATTTGAATAAAAAATTCTATAAAGAAATAAAATGGAAACCATAGATTCTATTGGGATTATTTTTCTAGTATTATAGAGGGTTTTGAAAAACCCTCTATATCTAATCTCAATAAGAATGACAATAATTATTGTGAAAGTTAGAACTTTTGCCTGCAAATTTTTTATTCTTTTTATTAAGAAAAATAAAACTGAACCCATTATCGTTGTTCCTACGAGTTTTCCGACGGCATACCAAAAAAGATAACTTGTTGAAATAAATTTAAATGCATTTGGAATAGGATAATAATAAATCTCTAACGGTTCAAAAAAAGCGTGAACAAGCGTGTCAAGTATTGTAAATATTGCAACAATAACAAGCAGCCAGAGAAAGAACGTGAAAAATTTTTTGGTTGTTCTTTATTTTTTTGTGCTTCACCTTTTTTCTTTTTCATAGTAACTTAAGGGTTTGGGAATATAAAAAGGTGTTTATTTAATTCTTCTTTTTCTCAGCTAAAACTTGTTCAATCTTATCAACACACCCAGAAACATTTTTTTTAATATCGCTCTCCCAAAAAGAAAGAAAAGTCCATGAACCATTATCTACAACAGAAATATATTTTTCCTTTTTTTTATCTTGGTTTATAGAGTCTTTTTGCAATTGGTTTTTTGGAATAGGATATATTTTCGGATTACCATGCCAATAATCTCCATAAACTTCAACAATAATCTTCTGTTTGGGAAAACAAAAATCACACATAAATTTATTCACAAATTTGTATTGATGAATGAAATCTGTCCCCTCATTATATTCTCTTTTTAATAGTTCTTCTTTTATTTGTTTAGATTCATCAAGTAGAAAAACAGTATTTTTAGG
>CAYIPM010000116.1:0-3252 GCA_964365195.1 Candidatus Woesearchaeota archaeon | reverse complement strand
TTGTTTGAGAATAATTATTTTTCGGTTCTAAAATTCTATTCCGGACAAAGCAACAAGAAGCAAAGATTTTTAAAGAAGCTTTCTCTTACTTTTTCATATTGATAGATGCATTCTAGAAATTATTACGTTTGGAATATTTTTCTGACGATATAATTACTAATTGCGCTATCAAATTAAACGTGCGGAGGATAAACAATGGAAGGATTTAATGACAGACGATCAGGCGGCTTTAATCGCGGCGGTGGCGGGTTTAGAAATAACTTTGGACCACGAGAAATGCATAAAGCAGTTTGCGACGAATGTAAAAAGGAATGCGAAGTTCCCTTTAAACCAACAGAAGGAAAATCTGTTTTTTGCAAGGAATGTTACGCTAAGAAACGACCACGATTTTAATTAGTGTCTAAATTTTTGGATATTAATTATAATTCGAGCTGTGAAAGACACAGTTTTATTTTTTTTATCGTCTTTTACTTTTTATTTTTTTATAATGTGTTGAAAATTATTTTTCCAATAATTCTTTAATTGGCGTGAGCGCAATTTCTGACCATGTATCGACTTTTATCGACGTGTCATTTATTTTTGCATTCTGACAAAGCTGTTCTAATTCGGAAATTGATTTCCAGTCGCATTCAACACCTTCATTATCTGCTAACTCTATTTTTTCTTGATTCGTTTGAATTATGTATAAAACACCGATGTGAACACTGCCGACTGGATTTGCATCGTCGTTAATATATCCTGCAAGTATTGGAATGTCAGAAGATTGCAAGGTAACTTCTTCTGCTAATTCTCTATCTCTGCTTTTCTGGAGAATGTTCATGCCATTTTTTTCATGTTCTTGATCTATTTTTTCGATGTGACCGCCAACACCCCATGACCAATTTCCTGCCAAGCGCGATTCATTATAATTAACTCCGTGTTGCGCCCGTCGATAGCAGAAAATTTTTTTTGTTTTTTTGTTAATGATTACTGAATAAGCGATCGGTTGCTTATATGAAGGATTTGATTCTGCGCTTTTTTCTAGCGGTTCTTGTGCATTTCCTCGTCGCATCCATTGAAAATTATTTTTTATTACCGATGTGAAGTCATATTCTTCGCTTGCGAGAAAACCTTGAGGTGAATTCTGCAACGAATTTGTTTTAAACAAATCCTCTCTCGGAATTACCATGATTATATGCTCTTCTTTTCCCATGTTTTATAATTACTTTGTATATTTTTAAATATGTGTAGAATGAATTATTATTTTTTAATTACGGTTTAAATGAACTATAACATCGTAAATTTTTAAATCATCATAATGCTCATTTTGAATGAGTTAAAACATTCGAAAATGTTTTAAACCTCATTTTTATTAGTTTACCATGCGCTGCTAGTTTAGTGGTAGAACGACTCGTTGCCAACGAGTAAACCCGGGTTCGATTCCCGGGTGGCGCATGTCATGCATCGCGCAGCGATACCTGTGCGACAGATGGCATTAAAAATTCGCAGAATTTTTCAGCTGGGTGGCGCATGTATTATTTTAACTTATCAAAAAGTATTTAATCGCTTCTTTTTCTGAATATGTATGACACTTATCATTTACCCGCATACACGAATTATAACGTACGAAGAACTCAAAGGCTATCCTCTGCACTGGATACAAACATTCTTACATGGTGAGGAATCAGTTTTTCATTATCAGGCAGGATTTCCACAAAAAAAATTTTCAGTTATTGGAGAAAGAAATGAGCCGATTGTAGCATTAGTAAATAAATTAAGTCAGGATGTTGAGAAGTGGGAAATTATACAAGCAAGAAAAATAGGAATTGTTCAACATTACTCAGATTATAGAAATTTATTTTCACCACGGGCAACACAAATTGGCGAAATTGTTGATTTATCAAATGAGGAATATACTCTTTTTGTCGACGAAATTAATGCGTTGAGAAGAGAACAGTGTCGGTTTCAGTCACGCTGAAAATATCTTGATACAATTTATCTTAACAACCTTTTTAAATTCCTATTTAGTAATACCCTGATGAGCGAAGATATTAACAAAGAGTCGCTAGCATTGCACGAAAAACTCAAAGGCAAAATAGAAATAAAAACAAAAATGCCTCTCCACACAAAAAAAGATTTAAGTCTTTTGTATACGCCGGGAGTTGCTGCTGCCTCGCGTGCAATTGCTCAAGACAAAGAAAAAATTTTTAATTATACCATGAAAGGAAACACTGTGGCAGTTATCAGCGACGGAACTGCAGTGTTAGGATTAGGAAACATTGGTCCAGAAGCAGCATTACCGGTCATGGAAGGAAAGGCAATGCTCTTTAAAGAATTTGGAAACATCGATGCATTTCCGATTTGCATCAACGGAAAAAATACTGAAGAAAAGATACAGACAATAAAAAATATAGTCCCGGTATTTGGAGGCATTAATCTTGAAGACTTTAAGGCGCCGGAGTGTTTTCTCATTGAAGATGCGCTCCAAGATCTAGGAATTCCTGTTATGCATGATGATCAGCATGGCACTGCAATTGTTGTATTAGCAGGTCTTTTGAATGCCATAAAAATTGCAAACAAAAAAAAGAGGGAGGTGCGCATTGTTATTAATGGAGCTGGTGCTGCAGGAACTGCAATCATAAAATTATTAATTGAAGACGGATTTAATGGCGGAGAAATTATTGTGTGTGATCGCAATGGCGCAATCCACAAAAAAAGAAATGATGTTAATGAAAATGGAAGCAAACAAGAACTTGCGCGTATCACGAATAAGAACAATATAAGTGGAACTTTAGAAGATGTTATTAAAAATGCGGATATTTCCATTGGCGTTTCTGCCAAAAACGTCGTCGACAAAGCAATGGTGCAGAGTATGAACAAAAACGCGATTATATTTGCCATGGCTAATCCTGAACCAGAAATAATGCCTCATGACGCACTGGAAGCAGGAGCACTTGTTGTTGCAACAGGCAGAAGTGATTTTCCCAATCAGATCAATAATGTTTTGGCGTTTCCTGGAATTTTTCGGGGCGCACTAGATTGTCGGGCAAAAAAAATTACAATGAAAATGAAACAGGCGGCAGCACATGCATTGGCTGCACTTGTTAAAAATCCCACAAAAGATATGATTATACCGTCGACGTTTGATAGAAATGTTGTTTATACTGTTAGTGAAGCGGTGAAGAAGGCGGCTTAAAGATTTTGAATTTTAATGAAACTAATTTATAGTATATAATCTATAGAAATTCTTATGATTAAAAACCTTGCCTTTTT
>CAYIPM010000115.1:0-3255 GCA_964365195.1 Candidatus Woesearchaeota archaeon | reverse complement strand
ATTCAAACCTTTTTTTATTTAATCGTTATTATCTGTCCAATCTGGACAGAGCAGAAAATATATTTTTTATCGACGAGAAATAAATGTATAAAAGAACTATTCAACGCGTTTGAGTTCTTTAAATCCCGTATATTTCCACAATACTTTAGGAATTTTTATGGAACTATCTTTTGTTTGATTATTCTCTAGTATTGCAACCATAATGCGAGACGTTGCAAGCGCAGTATTATTTAACGTATGTAAAACGCGTCTGTTGCCGCGTTTATCAACATATTTAATATTGAGTTTTCGCGCTTGATAATCAGTGCAATTGCTTAACGACATGACCTCCCCATACGATTTTGTCGTCGGTCGATACACTTCAAAATCAGCGCTGCGATATTTCCAGTCTGCTAAATCTCCTGAACAAATTTCAATAATGCGAAACGGTAATTCCAATGCCTGTAAAATTTCCTGTGAATTTTTCATCAATTCAGCATATAGTTTTTCTGAATCCTGTGGTCTGCAAAAAATAAATTGTTCAATTTTGTTAAATTGATGCGTTCGCCATAATCCCTTTTCATTGATACCATGCGCACCTATTTCTTTGCGAAAACACATAGAATACGAAAAATATTTTTTTGGTAATGTTTCTTCTTTAATTGTTTCGTTTGCATGCATTGCCAAAAGCGGCTGCTCACTAGTGCCAATTAAATGTAAATCTTCTTCGGTAATTGAATACACGGATTCCGCAATTGCAGCGGCATTCATCGACGCAAAAATAGAATCGCGATTAAGCAGCAGAGGAGTTTCAATATACTTATATTTTTTTTTGCGCATAAAATCAATGGCAAACCGAATCAATGCCTGATTAAGCAGAGCAAGCTCGTTTTTCAAATAATAAAATCCTTTTCCCGAAACCTGCGCAGATTTTTCAAAATCTCCAATGCCAAGTGTTTCAATAAGTTCAACATGATTTTTAACAGGAAAACTGAATTTTTTCACCTTTCCAAATTTTTTTATTTCTTTGTTTTCAGTTGCATCTTTTCCGCGAGGCGTTTGCGTTGAAATAATATTGGGAATCTGCAATAATAATTCTTTTATTTTGTTTTCAACTCGCATTGTTTCTTCTTCACTGGTTTTTATTTTTTGTGGAATTTCCTGGGCCCTTTTAATTAATTCCTTGACAGTTTTTTCATCCTTTGATTTTTTCGCAACGTTAATTTTTTCAGATACAATATTACGTTCTTTCCGTAAATTGTCTGCATAAAATTTATCTTTTCTCCAAGTTTCATCAAGTGTAATAATTTCATCAACAAGTTTTATCTTCTTATCCTGAAATTTCTTTTTTAAATTTTCTCTAATTAGCTTAGGATTATCTCTGAATAATTTTATATCTAACATGTTAACCAGACGAAAAAGTAATATTTAAGGGTTCTGAAAAATTTTTAAAAGGATTTATATATAGCTAGCATATAGTTAATGTATAAATAACTATAAAGATGGAACAATCTACAATACTCCTTGAAAAAAAAATAATTGAAATGCTGAAAAATGCAAGAGAACACCCTCGACAAACATACAATGAACTAATTAAAAAAATGATCTCTGTTTTTGAGGAAGTAAAAAAAAGAAATCAATATGATGAATTTCTTCATAAAATCCAAAAAGAAAAGATGAAAGAATTATGGGATAATAAAGAGGATGAAGAGTGGGAACATGCATAAGTTTGGAGAAATAATATTAGCATTAGTGCATTATACAGATACTTTTGTTGTTAAAAAAAGACCTGCCCTTGTTCTTTTTGAAGAACAGGGAAATATTGTTGTTGCTGGAATAACTTCTAATATAAAAATGAAAGGAGTTTCTTTAACAAAAAAAGAAGGTGCGTTTAAAGATAGTATTATCAAACTCAATTATATTTTTACAATTTCAGAAAAGATGGTTGAAAAAGTATTTTTTTCAGTTGCTAAGGAAAAAAGAGAGCTAATAAAAGAAGAATTATGCAAAAAATTTGAGTAATCGAATAAATACCCGGAATTGACCAAGTTTCACTAAAGAAAAATTTTCAATTTCTCTGAGCGTTGTAGAAAATTTATTAGATAAAGGCCATCTCTAATTTATATTTACTCTAAAAAGAAGGTGGTTACAATGAAAAGAGAGAACAAATATATAGTGAAAGAATCGCGTCTTTCCTCATCTAGTCAACGACAAGCTGGGGAAATACTAAAGTCGTTGACTATAAAATGCTTATTGCGAAAATTAAATCCTTATGCAGGTCACGGAAGATACCTGCATCGTTTTCTAAAAAAAGGAATAATGAATTCAGCAATACTAAACTTATGTGTATGTATTGATGGCAAAGGAAGAAAAAAGCTATCGAGAGATTATCGATTTGATCGAGGTGCTTAAAGATGAAATAGGATTACAAAAAATACCTCATTTCACGACGATAAATAAAAAATCCCATCGAACGCTTGCGCTCACTTCGCACTCGCAATTTCATTTTATTATTTTTTATTTATTGTCAAAATTAAATTGCTCGCAAGCTGCGGGGTATTTTTTAAGCCTCCAAATGGACGACGACGAAAATCGCTGCAAGCCAGAGGGGTATTAAACCCATTTGGAGCAATCAAGCAATGCGTCAGCGATCACGAATCTCAATTCATCAGTAATGTCGACGGTGATTCTCGATTTAAGGCTTACCTTAAATCAAAAAACATACAGCAGGCATTATGCAAAATAAAATGCCCGCAGTCAAACGGAAAAGTAGAGAAGTTTTTTGATTGCTATGACCGAAATAGAGACGCATTTAAAAATTTGAAAGAGTTTATCTATTGGTGTGACAAAGTCAGGCCTCACCGTGCATTACAGTTTGAAATACTCTAAACGCCTTCACAAGCTTTTGTAAGAAGAATGAAACATGAAATCCCGAATTAATATATCGTTAGAAAATATTAACGGGATAACACAGGTTGAAAAAATAATCTTAAAAAATACAAAAACAAAAAATAAATTATTCCTCATCGAGGCCTAATTCCTCGATATCGTCTTCAAATTCATCTTTTTCAGACATGGTTACCTCAATTTTCTTTATAGTAGACGATTTGTTTTTCCCTTAGGGTCAATATCGAGGGAAAGACGGTAAGTCATCTACTATAACCTATACTTTCTCGCAGACTATTTAAATTTTTTTGTCTGCAAATATATATTCAAATAGGTGCTTTGTCCGGATTAACCCAAACTTCAATATTGAAAAAATAAAAAGTTAAATTT
>CAYIPM010000114.1:0-3259 GCA_964365195.1 Candidatus Woesearchaeota archaeon | reverse complement strand
TACTTCGTGAAAATTTGCAAATTATAATTGTTCGGACGAAGTCCGATACAAAGCACTGACTTTTATTTCAGTCTAGAATTTCAACCTCATCACAACTATTCTTAAATAATATTATTTCTTTCTATAGTTAACGACTTTAGTATTTTCCCAATTTGTCGTTGACTAGATAGGGAAAGACTTATGTCTTTCACTATAAAATCATTAAAAATCAAGGATAAAGAATAAAAATGGTGAAATTTGCTCATATTGCAGACAGTCATTTAGGCGGCTGGCGGCAGCCAGAATTATTTGAGCTTAACATGCAATCATTTAAAAAAGCGATTGATATATCCATCAACGAGAAAGTTGATTTTGTGTTGTTTGCAGGAGACTTGTTTGATTCTGCGTTTCCACCCATAGAAATATTAAAAGAAACATTTGCAGAATTTAAAAAATTAAAAGAGGCAGGCATTCGCTCATTCTTAATTGCCGGCAGTCATGATTATTCTGTCTCTGGAAAAACATTTCTTGAAGTGCTGGAAAAAGCAGGCCTTTGTGAAATCTGTAAATATCATGAAACAGAAAATGAAGTCATTCTTAATCCCTGCCGCTATCAAACAATTTACATTTATGGCTATCCCGGGAAAAAATCCGGGCTTGAAGTCAAATCAATAAAAAAAATAAAAATAAAAGAACCCTATGAGAATAATTTTAGAATTTTAATGTTACACACCACTATACAGGAAGCAGCGCCTGAACTTCCCATTGAAACGGTAAAGTTCGCAGAATTGCCAAAGGCAGATTACTATGCCTTGGGCCACGTCCACATTGACTTTGAAGGAGAAATCAATGGCAAAAAAGTCGTCTACGGCGGTCCAACCTTTCCCAATAATTTCAAAGAGCTCGAAGATCTCAAACAGGGAAGCTTTTATATTGTTGAAATAAATGGATTCACCACAATAACAAAAAAAGAACTTGCCATAAAAGAACCAGTGTACATAGAGATAAAAATAGACAACGCGCTCACCGGCACGCAAAAAATTCTCGCAGCCCTTAGTGAAATCAATCTCAAGGATAAAATTGTGCTGCTTAAGGTGCACGGGGATTTGATTGTCGGAAAGCCGACAGACATAAATTTTAGGGGAATTCAGGATTACGTTGAGAAATCAGGCAGTTATTCGTTTCTGAAGAATACCTCAAAATTGGAAATAGAAAAAAAAGAATTCGGCGTAGATTTCCAAAAAAAAGATAAAGAAAAAATTGAGGAACTGCTTATAAAAAAATTTCAGCACGAAAATCCCTCACAATTTAATGACCTTATTATGCCTCTTATTGAGGCGCTTAATCTTGAAAAACAGGAAGACGAACGCTCTGCAACGTTTGAAGCGCGGCTCTATGCAGAATTAAGCAAGATTTTAAATGTTGAGCTTGAAGATAAATAGAAAATTACTAGACAAAAAATTAAATTATAGTTATATTCACATAGCTGCTTTCATTTCCAATACTCTGATTAGCAGTTTTATTTGCAAATGCAAAGAAAATATATTCTCGTCTATCTCCCGTTGCATTCACCCACCAAGTTATAGTCTGACATTGATTTTGTTCTAAATCAACGTAATAAGGATTTGATACATTTGTATAGAATGGAGTTTCACTTGCATTTGTTGAAACAACTCCCTTTAATAAATAAGTAATATTAAGATAAGGTCTTTTATTTATAGCCGGGCTTTGTCTCGAGGAAAATTTTATTTCATCAGTGGAATCTCCTCCGTCATTCTCATGAGCATATAAATAAATTGTTTCATTATTACTTTTTGATTTTATTATTGAAGTTACATTCCACGATAAATAACCTGCAACAGTTAGATCAAAAATTGTTACTTTATCCATAAAAGTAGTATTATAGTCTGTACTATTAGGACGATTATTCCATGTAACAGAATTTTCAGTCCAATTATAATGAGGGAAAGTATAGTAAGAAGAAACATTATAACTCTCGCCAACATCTAAATCATTACCATCGAGATATAAGAATAATCGAGCATTTTCAATTAATGCCTCTCGAGGAAGATGAGATAAATCAAATTTTATAAGACTATGTTTATTTGAGGTTGTTGAATTTCTTATATTTATCCATGTTTCATTACCAAAATTTGAATTTTCAAATGAAACACTATCTCTCACATAAGAATCTGCTAAATTAACACTGTTATTATCATAAACCGTAATTATCGTCGACGCATCTCCCCATTTTATTTCTTGACTCAAAAGATTTTCAACTGTATCAGATAAATCTATAGTAACAACTTCCCAGTCATTTCTTCCTACACGTATAGATCTATCTTTATCTTTAATATTCCCCTCGCTATCTTTTGGCTTTTCTTCATGATTATATCGGTTATATATCTTTAAGGATATAGCCGACAATCTAAATTGTTTATTTGATAAATTTAAAGTTATAGCAGTATAATTATAATCAATAATTTGCACGGGGAAATCAGGATCCTCTTCAATCTTTATTCCCCAAACCGTCTTAAGACTTTGAGCATTTTCAATTGTTTTCCATTGTTCATCTTCAAAAACAAATCTTGTTCCTGAATATAAAATTTTATTGCAAATTGCTCCATTGCATTGTGTTTCACTAAAAGGAGTAAAGCCTTCATCTTGAGGATCAAGATAAACATCAACGCCCCAACAATCATTATTTTTACAACATATTTGCGTCGTATAATTAAAGAAACTATTTTGATTAATACTTATATCGACGGTAGGATAGGTAGTATTAAGTTCAATTCTTGCAGGTTGTCTATCAAATCTGCTTATATTGATTGGGGCATGTGCACGTAATCCAAAAGTAAAATTAACTTGGGCAGTATCATTTGTCATACTTAACAAATTTCCAATAGCGTCGTAAAGATAGACAAATTTTTCATGCTCTTTAGTAATGTAATTAAACATTCTTGTAGTAGTGAGTCTATTCAAATCATCATATTCCATTGCTGTTGCTTTAGAGTTCTTCGTATCGTTGATTAATTGGATATTTCCAACATTATCATAGACATATGTTAAATTTTGGAGTGATCCTGTCTGCAATAAAGTCAATCTATTTAATTCATCATAATCGATTTTTGTAACTAAATTATTGATGTATGTTTTATTCGCAGTAGTGCCGAATGCATTGTAATGTATTGAATTAATAAAATCATTAACGCCCTGATACTGTAGCCTTATCGTCATCTCGTCGATTTCGCTGCATACAAAATTAAGTCCAGTAATTTAT
>CAYIPM010000113.1:0-3283 GCA_964365195.1 Candidatus Woesearchaeota archaeon | reverse complement strand
TTTTTTGAGGAAAAATTTCTGTCTTTTACTATAATTATTAAAATATTATTTCTCCTCACCATACGCCTTCTCCGCCAATTTCGCGAGTTTTTTCCTGTCTATCTTTTTTAATAATCCTATAATCTCCTCGGCAGCAGCAGTTTTTAAATCCATTGGATGCAATTTCTTTGCAATAAAGTCTTTTTCTAGTTCAGTATAATTTTTATAGGAAACATCGCCGCCAAATTTTTTATCGCGTTTGACAATAAATGTTTCGCCGCGGTCTTCTTTCAAAACCATTATAACAAAGCGTAAAAACGCCATAACCCCATTATTTGGATCTCCTTCTAAACAATAGGCGCGAGTAATTTTTTTCTGTATGTCTTCCTCACTATCAAGTAAATCTATTTTTGACGAAACAGTGCTTGCAGACATTTTTCCTCCCGATGCGAGTGAAGGGATAAGCGGCGTCATAATTTCAATCCGGGGCTTGTATCCTAAGTGAGGAAGATTCTCGCGCGCAAAAACAAAAATTTTTCGCTGATCAATGCCGCCATATTGCATGTCAACACCAAGATATTCTTCATCAAGCGCCTGCATCAATGGATAAAGTAATCCGGCAAGTATTGCAGAATCTCCTTCAGTATTTTTTACAACACCACTTGCTGCCTTACGCGCGTCATGCACTGAAATCGTCGTTGATAATTTTAATAAATCATGAATATAATTCCTCGTCAGCTGAAAACTGCTTCCCTTGACAATGTCTAAATCTTGTAAAGATGCGCCGCTTACAGAAATCATTTCTCGCAGTGCTGCAGCATAATAAATATAACGATGCTCCAAAATATCCCAGGGGGTATTGTCAAGCGCACCATGAACATCGGCCAATAATAATTTCACGGTAAATCCAGCTTTCAAAAAATCTGCCAATTTTAAAATCCACAAAAAATAAGCGATGTGTGGTTTGCCGGTAATTGCAGTTCCTAAATACACAACCGGTTTTTTCTTTGTTTGCAAAAGCGTGCGCAATTCTTCCTCGCCAATAATTTCTGTAGTGTTGCGTTTGACAAGTTTTAATTTTTCTTCAAAGGCTAGTTCCTTCATGAAAGCCAGAGTAAAAAATATTTAATAAAGGTTTCGTTTTCTAATTCAGAAATGCAAACAAAAATAACCCTGACTATCTCGCTGCTAGGTATTCTTCTGCTCCTCATACTTGCAAATATACTGGAGCCACCGCATAAAAATTTGGGAGAAATAACACAAAAAGACATAAATAAAAAAATAATGGTTGAGGGAAAAATAATAAAGATAAAAACCTATAAAACAGCGACAGATGAATTTGTTCAATCACTCACACTTAAGGATGCATCTGGAGTGCGGCAGATAGTATTATTTAATGCAAAAAATGATAATATGCTTAAAGAAAAAAATAGTGCTAAAATTATAGGGAGAGTAAATCTTTACAAAAAAGAAATACAAATAGTTGCGGAAAAAATAATAGTTATCAAGAAATAGAATAAAACTTTACTCCTTCAATAAGATAATAATCTGTAAAATAAATGCAACAGGAATAATAAGTAAACCTACAATTAAAAAAAGAGTCAGCCATCCAACAATCGTAAGAATGCCTGCAAGATTTGCAAGAGCAATGTTTTGTCGTAAAGAAACCAATCCAGCGCCGAAAAGTATATGTAACAATAAAAACAGCGATGCAATGGCAATAATTCCCCACAAAATATTCTTATTTGCCGTCGTTAAAAAAATGCTATAGGTCGAAGGTGAAGTATTTGCAGCCATAACAATAAAATCATACATAGGTTTAATCACATCTGGAACAAAAATATTCATCAATGGAAATACCATTATACCAATATAAAACAAAATAAAAAATATGCTTATCACGCGAATAAACGTGCGATCATATTTTTTTCCCAAAGAAATAAAACCACTATAAAAAATAATTAGAAAGAAAAAACTTCCGATATACAAAATGTCGGTAACTGGTGAAGAAAGAAATCCTCCAGTAATAAAAAAAATAAGAGCAAAAATACCGCACATACCTGCAATTTTAAAAAAAATACTGCTCTTCTTTGGTGTCGATAAAACCGGCTCATTTTTTGCTGTCAAGGTGTGCGGTGCAGATTCTGCCTCAATCTGTTGTAAAGCATCCCAAAAATCTTTTTCAGAATAACCGCCTGCTAAAATTTTCTGCTTCAAATCTTCCCGTTTATAATTGCTTAAATATTGTTTCAAATAATTATAAACTATCCAGTTAACCATTGCTCTTTTGAATATAAGAAAGGGGGGATATATAAACACTGCGAAAAAGATAGTGAATTTGTCTTGATACAGCAGGATTATACCAACGGAAATAAATCTTCTTCAGAAAATTTTTTCTTGGTATTTGGAAAATGAAATTAAAATATCCAAAAATTAATTTCATTTATAGCCAACGACATTAATATTTGACTGATTTGTCTTTGTCTACAAACATTATGTTTGGAGATTTAGGAAATGAAATTAAAATATCCAAAGATTAATTTCATTTACTATAACTTATTAGGAAAAGACATATAAATATGGTAAAAAACTTATGTCTTTTACTATACTATAGCTTATTAGAAAAAATATTTCTGGATTGCTTTTTTACCTAAAATAATAATCTAAAAATTCATTATTAAAATCTTCAAAAATAACTGCAGCTGTAACGGGAGAAGAAGTTGGAGGTTCTGTTTGAGGTGGTGCAGGAATTTCTTGTTGCCCTTCAGAATGCTTAAAATCTTCCGGTGGTGAAAATTCAGGGGGCTGTCCTTCAAATTCTCGTTGTTGATTTTCTCCCGTAAATCCTTCCTGTCCTTTGCCTCTTTTTTCTTCAAATTGTTCTCTTTCTTCAAATTCTCGTCGGTGTTCTTCGCCATTTTTGCGCATAACTTCCCGACATGCTTCAGGCGTTAACGCGCCAGCTTCTTGACATGGTTGCGGAAAATTTTGTTTATTACGTTCTTGTGAATCTTCTTTTCTAAATTCCCCGGCATCAGACAATGCGCCGTCATAACATTTTAAGCGCTCTTCAGAATTTTCAATGCGTCGACAATCACCGCCATTAAAGCGTCCCCGATTATCATGTTCACCATTTACTTCACGTAATCCATCCATTATTTTTTGGCATTTTTTATGGTCACTTTGCTTCTCGCCCGTTAAACCTGCGTCAATGCATTCTTTCGGCGCATTCAAATTAAACATATATTTTCCGCATTCTTTATGATCTTTCAAACCAGCTTCAATGCATTCTTCTGGCGCATTT
>CAYIPM010000112.1:0-3288 GCA_964365195.1 Candidatus Woesearchaeota archaeon | reverse complement strand
GCTAATGGTAAGGGATGATTATCGTATGCAAATTGCTGAAATTCTTTTTGAATAAATTTTTCGCGCTTTACTTTTTTAAATGCTTGCAGAATGAGGGGAGAAAATCTTTCTCTCTGTAATTCTTCAAGTAATTGTTCTTTATTCATCAAAAAATAAAGTAAAGAAAGTATAAATAATTTTGCAAATTATCAAAATTCCTTAAGAAAAAGTTTGAAACGCTGAAATTTACAGTTATTGGACGTTGTATATTTGCGGAGAATTATTTATTCGAACTTCTCTATAAAGAATTATTCTCCTTCAAAATCAATAACAGAATACACCGGCCACTTCGCAAGTTTTTCACGTCCTTTCAAATCAGACAATTCTATAACAAAAGCAATTTCTTCGACTATACCCTCCAGTTTTTCAATTAATTGTGCCGCAGCGAAAGCAGTTCCTCCCGTCGCTATTAAATCATCAACAAGCAAGACTCTTTCCCCAGGATTTATTGCATCAATATGAACTTCAATTGTATCAGTACCATATTCCAAAGCATATTCTTGCCCGAGGGTAGTATGTGGTAATTTCCCTTTTTTTCGTAACGGCACTAAACCAACACCAAGTCGGTCAGCCAGAATTCCTGCAATAATAAAACCGCGCGCTTCAATGCCAGCAATTAGATTTATTTTTTTATCCTTGTATCGATTATAAAAAATGTCAATCATTTTTTTCATGCCCTCAGGATCTAAAAGTAGTGTTGTTATATCGCGAAACATAATGCCTGGTTTAGGAAAATTTGGAATTGCACGTATTTTTTTCTTAATAAAATCTTCATCCCTGCCTGCAAATTTTGGAATAACAGTCATGAGCAATTGTTTAACTTTTTCAGCATTTTCTTTCATCCGATGCAGCACAATATCAAACGTGACCGGTTCTTCATCTTCTTTCCAGCAATCATAATCTGTCGACATTGCAATGCTCGCATACGGGATTTCTAATTCATTGGCAAGCGCAACTTCTGGAAAAGTGGTCATGCCAATAATATCTGCAAAAGTGCGAAACATATTGCTTTCAGCTTTGGTGGAAAAACGCGGCCCTTCTATAACGACGATGGTTGCACGTTCATGAAAATCAAATCCTAAATTTTTTGCTTTTTCAATACATAAATTTCGTAACGCTTCAGAAAATGGAGTTGCCATAGCAGTATGACGCACATCGCCATACTTCTCAAAAAAAGTGTTCTCTCTGTATTTTGTAAAATCAATAAACTGGTCAGGAAAAACTAAATCACCGGGTTTAATTATCTCTTTAAGTGAACCGACAGCGCTCGTCGCTATAATATGCGTGCATCCTTCCTGTTTTAACGCAAACATATTTGCCTTAAAATTAATATTCGAAGGAGATAGTTCATGTTTTTTTCCATGTCGTGCAAGCAGTACAACCTCAACACCTCCTATTTTTCCAAGAGTTAAAGAGGAACTAGGTTTTCCATACGGAGTATCAACAATTTTCTCTTGATAGTCCGCAAGAAGTTTTGGGTCATCAAGCCCACTCCCGCCGATAATGCCTACTTTTACCATTGAAAGAATAATAAAAATACATTTTTAAAAATATAAGAAATGGAAAATATAGTTTAATTTTTTACAAATGCATAGGTCAAGCCGCCGCCTTGCATAACATTTAAAATACTTGATTCTGAAAATCGTACAATCATTTTTCCCATTTCAATTCTATCTCTCAATAAAAAAATATGAGGATTAAGATCATATTTCTTTTGAGAACTCACAATTTTTTTATCAATAACAAGATTAAATGTTTCTTCAGGAATTATAATTTTTTCCTGAATTACCCAATGATCCGTATTTTGTAATGCTTCTTCAATAGATTTTCTCCAAAGAGTATCAGTAACACTGCTGCCGACAACAACTCCTTCTCCTTCAGCAAGGTCCGATGGTTTTAACACCCATATATCTTTTTTAAAAATAATCTTATCGGCATTTTTCTTATTGAGTTTAATAGTTTGAGGCAATAAATTTTCTACTGCATCTGTTTCCTCATAGGTAAGATATTTGTGAAATCGAGAATCTGACAATGCAATAAGCAAGGATTTATGTCCTAACAAGCGCATCTTAAAATTATTAATAATAATGGCGTTCGCATGCAACAAATAATTCATAATGTCAAAAGATTTTCTCAATTTAGAAAGTTCAACTCCCCGTCTAATAACATCTATTTTTTTATTGTCATATATCAGATCATTATTTTTCATACTAATTTTATCAAATGAATCTACAGAAATATTTTTCCAGCCCAACGCATCTAATTTAATTTTTGATAACACAAATTCGTCAATAAACGTTCTTCCCTCATTATATCCTACAAATAAATGGTTATCGTGATTAATGCCAAAAGAATGCATAAGTTCATTGAATAAATTGGCATGACTAATATCTTGAGGTAAATTTAGAAAAGAAAGAATCTTCTCAGAAGTAACATCATGCATAAATAATCCGTCGGGAAAATCGGCATTAATTTCTACAATTTTAATGCCGTTGTCCCAAAAAGTATCAAGCCGCAGAATCCCTACAAAGTCTTCATCCTTAGAATGTTCTATTAATGCTTGTTCATGTTCGTTTAATATGATAATTTTTTTAATTTCATCATCTTCATAATATTTATTTGCAATTTTTTTAGCCGCAGAAACAAAATGTAGTAAATTAGTTTTCAAACGAGTATATTCCCGATTATCAATAAAAAATGGCTCTAAAGAAATAGGTATTCTCATGCTTCCTTTTGTTACTGGATATGCATGTTCTGACAAAAAATCCCAAAATTCTTTATCCTTTGCAAGTATTTCCTCATCGGAAAAATTCTTCAGCCATTCTTTTTTTATCATGTTCTAATCTGATAAATAGGATATATAAAGATTATTCAATAGAAAAAGGATTATAAGATTATATAGGGGAATTTGATTATAGTCAAGGACGCTAATATTTCCTCGTTTGCGCAAAGTAAATGCATTTTTAGTATCTATAGTGAAAGAATCGCGTCTTTCCCTAAATTTGTTTGACAAACTGGGGAAAATACTAAAGTCGTTGACTATAGTTATAAAGAACAGCACAAATTTTTAAAAATAGGAAAAACAATATTTCTTCATGGTTCAAGAATACAATAACGGAGAACAATATAATGTTTTCAGAAAAAAAAGATTTGAAAGGTTACGCACAGAATTTGTTACAGGCGATTTTAGCCGAAAGCGGTTTATTACCCATCTTGAAAAAAGATTGAATGATACTCTTGAAGAAAGAA
>CAYIPM010000111.1:0-3311 GCA_964365195.1 Candidatus Woesearchaeota archaeon | reverse complement strand
TAGTTTTTGACGAAAAATCCATCAGAGAAAATTTAACTTTTTATTTTTTCTATATTGAGGTTTGGGTTAATCCGGACAAAGCAATTTTGGCAACAAGCTTTATAAACCTCATAATTATTGATGTGCTAGAACCAATGACCAGCTTTCATGAAGAAAGAAATTAAATTTCGGGAGGTTAAAAATGGTTTCTGTTTATGAGATTATAGAAAAAGCACGCAAAACCGGCAAGATAGAAAAAGGCACAAACGAAGTTACAAAAGCAATTGAACGGGGAACTGCAAAATTTGTTGCGTACGCGACTGATGTTAATCCAAAAGAAATAGTTCAGCATTTACCCATTCTTTGCAAAGAGAAAAATATTGTCTATGGAGAAGCAGATAAAAAAGAAAAATTGGGCATTGCTGCTGGCCTCACTGTCAGCTGTTCAAGTGTCGTCGTTGTTAATGCCGGCGATGCCGACAAAGATATAGAAATGTTTAAGAAGAAAAAATAAATTGAAAATCTTAATGTTGGAAAATAATATGGTACGAAAATTAGAAACGAGTATGAGTGAAATGAATCCGTATGAATCACCGACAGCGATGTCAAAAAAAGATAATGAAGAAAGTAATTTTGATACTTTTCAAAAAAGCAGTTTTGGAGTGGGAATGGTCAGTGGCATTATATCTGGATTAGAGCTTGTGGTGAGAACTATTGAAAATAATTATAACATATTTAAGAATTATTCTGTTGAAGCTGAAAGATTTGGACATACCCTTAATATAATTAGTCTCTTATCCTTTGGTTCGTTAATTATATATATGACTCACATAAAAAAATAATCATAATCATGGGAAATAAAACACAAAAAACTAAAGAAAGCAGCGGTCCTGCATCAGCATCAAAAGAGTCTGAAGCATTATTAACTGAATCAGCTGTGCCTGCAATTGTCGAGGGTATTTTAGGAAAAACCGGAGCAAAGGGCGAAGTGACGCAAGTGAAATGCAGAATTCTGCAAGGATTTGACAAAGGAAAAGTCATGCGCCGCAACGTCAAAGGACCTGTTCGCAAAAAAGATATTTTATTACTACGAGAAACGCAGATTGAAGCGAGACGCATTAAATCAAATGCAGGCAAGGGGAATTTTTAAGATGACGTCTCGAGAAATTTATTCTGATAATGAAAAAACATTTTACCGAACTCATGGAGGTTTTCGTGGATTCAATGGAATTTATGGAAAACAAAGTAAAAATAATTATAATATCCAGGATTATTTAGGGCAAACATTATCCATTGCTGTATCGCGAGGAAACTGCTCTTTAAAAAAACGTTCTGGATTAGAAACTCGATTGAGGAGGAATAAATAATTATGACACTCTATTCAAAAACCAAGAAAAACTTGCGGTTTTGTCAAGGAGGGTTTTTGAAATACAGAAAATTAAAAATTTTCTGTCTGTTAAAATTCCTGACAATAGGGGAGGAATTTTCCCATAATGAAAATTAAAAATTTTCAAACATTTACATTTCATAAAATTGGAGGAGAAATGTAAACATGCCAACCTGCACTTATTGTAAACGAAATTATTCTGCGCATAAGGGTTTAGTTGTTTTTACTTTAGAAGGCAGAACAATATATTATTGCTCCAGCAAGTGTCGAAAAAATATGGGAATGAAACGCGATCCAAAAAAAATTAATTGGATTCGAAAAAAAATTCGAACTGGAAGTGTTGAAAATGTCGTGTAATTTCTTATGTCCATAAATTGAAAATATGACATCTTCCTCACCCTGAAGGGTTGCCTTCGGCAACTTTTTGCCTGCGGGCAAAAAATCCGCGCGCGCGGAGTGTGGTTTCCGACGAGCGACTCTACTCTTCCAGGATCCACACAGTGCCATGATGCTTGTCCTGGTTTCTCACGTATGCACTCACAACTTCTATTTGGACAAAACCGAGCGATGCTGCAAATTTCCCTCGTGCCCATAGATGTCCTTTTGGATATCGCAATCTTGCTTTTTCATGATGCATGAAAAATAAATATGCAGACCTTCCTTTCAAAAGTTGCAACACCGTTAACGGTGACATGGTCATTGGGATTGCAGCAGTTCCCTGAACGTGATCAGGCTGAACATTCAATTCAATTCAATTCAATTCATTTAATGTTTTTTTCCGTCGCTGCTTTTCGAATGCAATATTCTACTAATTTTTTATATTTCCATTTTCGAAACATGTTATACCGATACTTGGAACACCATTCGAATTCCCACATCGATTTTCCGACGATGTGATTGCCTCTTTCATATTTATCTGCATATATAGCATATGACTTAATAAATTGAGCAAATAGGTCATATGCTATATTCGGAGAACATAAATAAAAATGCTCAATTATTTATGTTCTACACTATAGTCAAAGACATTTATATTTCCCTGTTTTGTCGTTGACTTATTAGAAAAAGCAGAAATTTTTGGGGAAAAATTTCTGTCTTTTACTATATATTAAAAATATTAATAAACTCTACAACTCAATAATCTTCAACTTTCCTAAAGTTGGAGAGTTTAGAAATTTAGCTTTATTAAATTTCAATAATTTTACCTCTCTTCCCAAGGCTATACACTCTAGTCTTGCCGATTGTTTCAGACAAGCCCTCTGCCTCATGAATATGGCCTGACAAAAAAATATCGGGCTGAAATTCCTCAATTGCTTTTCGCAGCGCTTTGCTCCCATTGACGCCGGAAAATTCTGCCTTCGTGCCTGCCGCATGCAAATGACTTACCATTATTTTTTTTTCCAGTGTTTTTATTTTTGCAAAATCTTTTTTTAATTGTTCAAATGCCTTTTTTTCAGGTAATGACATTTGCCAGTCAGCGCTACCAATGCCAAAAATGCCGACATTGTCATAAACCAGATAATGCTCACCCACATTTTTAATGCCGTATAATTTTGCAATTGTATCAACAGCGACGGTCGAATCCCAGTTTCCCGGCACAAATACAACCTTTTTTCCTTTTTCAATAAAGGGTTTGATGATATTTTCAGTTTCAACAAATCCAGTTATATCTCCGGCTAAAACAACAAGATCAACTTTTTCTTCAAAAGCTTTTTGCGCAAGTTTTCTCGTCGCATTTGTATCGCCATGAATATCACTCGCCGCCAAGATTTTGAATTTTTTTATTTTTTTCCGCATCATATGTGCAGAAGAAATAAGAAATATATAAATGTTTTAGAAATCAAGATCAAAAAAACAATGAACTCACCGCCACCTTAAACAGGCTGTGCTACAATTCAAAATTGACTCATTTAAATCGATTTTAAGGCTATCAGAAATTTTGGGA
>CAYIPM010000110.1:0-3322 GCA_964365195.1 Candidatus Woesearchaeota archaeon | reverse complement strand
TTCTAATTAGAAATTGTTGGTGCGAAGCAAAAATTTTGCGCCAAATACTCCTCTAGCTTACTGCTGCAGATAGCAAAATTTTAGACAATTTCTTTATTTTTTAATTGTATTTTTTAAATGTTTCAAGAGTAACTCAAGAACAGATAATTTTAGTTCTGAAAATGTTTGTGAAATTTGAGTGGGAGTATATGCTTCGACCTTTATTTCTTCTGCAGAAATTTTTTGCGCGCCTTCGGCGTTATCGATAACGACCACCCTGCCAAAGTCGTTCGAACTCGCCAGATGCTCATCGCTGGCATCCGCGACCAGGACACCGCCCAGATAAACCCTCGACAATCCACTGTCTCGCGTATAAAGTGTTCTGTTTCCTTCTTTATCAAAAATAGGCATACCTCTCTGATCAAGATGTGAAAATTTCTTACCATTATTTGTATGATCTAATTCTGGTGCTTCAAAATATTCAAACTTTGCTCCTGGAATAAATGATAATCCATATTTTGAGTCTGTATCTGATTTTATTTCCAATCCATTTAAAACTACTGCATGATTAAAGTTTGGTGAAATAATTTTTGCTAATGATTGCGCAAGATAATTATTTTGTGCATGTGAATCTATCGCACTTCTTAAAACAAGTGCCGGTGCATCTTCATATTGTCCTTGCAATGGCAAACCATTTTCAAGTGCATCTTCCAACTGAGACATCGTCGCTGTTTGTATACCAATTTGATTTAAGTAAAGAACTTTAAAAATATTTGAGCCATTTTGTCTAATATTTAACGAATCGTATGCTTTTCCTGAAAATGATTTAATGACGTCTTCATATATTGCCTGTTCATCTTCTGATAAGAAACGTGCCTCAGGAAAAACTGCTTCTCGAATTTCTTTTGGAATTAATTTTACCATATATTCCTTACAAAACTGAGATTTATAAACTTTTCTAAAATGTAACTATTACATAAAAGTAACAAATTTAAATAGTGACGATTTCTTTATATGCTACTTTATCTAGGAGGAAACCTAAAAAAAATCAATGAAAAAACAGACAGGAAAGAAAGAACCGGCACTTGACGCTAAAAAACGTGGCAAAGAAATCATCAAACTTGTTGGTGTTACAAAACATTATTACTTGGGGAACGAATTTGTGCGCGCTGTTGATGGCATTGATATATCAATTCATCAAGGAGAATTTGTTGCGATTGTTGGACCTTCTGGTTCTGGAAAATCGACGGCAATGAATCTTGTTGGCGCGCTGGATCTTGCAACAGAAGGAGAGGTTTATCTTGACGGCATTAATATTAAACAACTAAACGAATCGGCATTAGCGTCACTGCGCGGGAAAAGAATTGGTTTTGTTTTTCAAATGTTTAATCTTATTCAAACCTTAACTGCTCTTGAAAATGTGATGCTGCCGATGATTTTTCAGAACATACCTCTTGCACAGCGTGAAGAAAAAGCCATACACCTTTTAAAAAAAATTGGGCTGGAACATCGCATGCATCATTTACCAAATGAATTATCCGGCGGTGAACGACAGCGCGTTGCGATAGCTCGGGCACTTGCCAATGATCCTGAAGTTATTCTTGCAGATGAGCCAACCGGAAACTTAGACAGCAAGCGCGGAAAAGAAATTGTAGAAATGTTCACCCAATTATCTCAAGAAGGAAAAACAATTATTCTTGTAACGCATGATCCTGAAATGGCAAAATATGCGCACAAAATTTATACGTTGAAAGACGGAAAAATAGTTAATTAACATGAAATATTATACACTGCATAAGATATACGCGGGTTTACGAAAATGCGGCATGCCTGCGTCGGTAACCCTTAATAGCATGCGATTATATATTAATGAACATAATTTAACAAACAATGTTGAAAGCGTAAGAATTAATGAAAAGGAAAGATTAGAGTATATTCGTGAAGGAACGAAAAATCTTATTGCTCATAAAGATTTATCAAAAATTATTTCTGAATTAAAAATTCCTGTTAAATTTTCCGAACTTGCAGAGGTGCTAGAATGATTAAAGATTTTTTTATTTTGGCAGTGAATAACTTGAAACGTCGACGATTACGAAGCTGGCTGACCATGATCGGTATTTTTATCGGCATTGCGGCGGTTGTTTCACTTCTTTCACTCGGACAAGGTTTGCAAGAATATATTAATGAACAATTTGAAATTTTAGGAGGCAATACTATTATTGTTGAATCCCGAACTCTCGGACCTCCAGGAAGCGCAAGCAGTCAATCGCTTATTTTGACGTCGAGAGATTTGGAAGTTGTCCGTGATACGCGAGGAGTTAAAGATGCTGCCGGCATTTTAATGAAATCAGGGGTTGTCGCATTTAAAGATGAATCTGAAATTGTGTTTACCATTGGGATGAATGAAGATTATTTTGAGTTATTTGAAAGTTTAGGAAATTTTGGTGTTGTTGCAGGACGAGAACTCACTGATAAGGATCAATTTAAAGCAGTTGTTGGGAATAATCATGCCTATGGAGATATTTGGAAAAAAGATATAGGCTTACGCGATAGCATTGAAATTGAAGGGAAAGAATTTATTGTTGTTGGCATTCGCGGCAAAATAGGCAACCCTTTTGATGACGGAGCTATTTCTATTCCTAAAGATACGCTTAAAGAATTAGTAAATATTGATGATGAAGAGTCACAAATTTTGGCAAAAACTGCTGCCGGCTTTAATCCTGAAGATGTCGCAGAAGACTTGAAGCGTCGCTTGCGGCGAAGCCGCAATGAAAAAGAGTTACAGGAAACATTTCGCGTGCAAACCTCTGAACAACTTTTAACAACATTCAATAGTATTTTTGCAGTTGTACAAGGAGTTCTCGTCGGCATTGCGGCAATTTCATTGCTTGTCGGAGGCATTGGCATTATGAATACTATGTATACATCGGTGTTAGAACGAACAAGGGAAATTGGCACGATGAAAGCAATCGGCGCGAAAAATTCTCATATTCTTTCCATCTTTCTTATTGAATCGGGATTATTAGGATTAATTGGCGGGCTTATTGGTGTGGGCATTGGCATTTTTTTAGCGAAAATAGCAGAATATATTTCAGAAATTTATATTGGCAGTCCCTTGCTTCAGGCATCGATGAACCCTCTTATTATTTTTGGAGCTCTCGCATTTTCATTTATTATAGGAACATTATCTGGCGTATTGCCTGCACTGCAAGCGGCACGGCTTAAGCCAGTTGATGCGTTGAGGTATTAGAAATATTTTGGGAGAAAAAATATTGAGGATGGGAAAATTAATTTATAGTATATAATCTATAGAAATTCTTATGATTAAAAACCTTGCCTTTTT
>CAYIPM010000109.1:0-3338 GCA_964365195.1 Candidatus Woesearchaeota archaeon | reverse complement strand
CGGCAAAATCAAAAAGCAATCCTGCATGGAAATTTGCTTTTAATCTTTGGAGATTTTTCAGTAAAAACAATTAATCCTTCATCATTATCAAAAAAACAATTGTTTCACCTACACTTAGATTTATGAACATCAAAAAAACAATGTGCCACCCACATTTAAAAGTGTGGTGTGAGCAGGCATTTGTTTTTAGGATGATCCAAAATCTAAAACTTAAAACTACGACCACATTCTAAAGAATGTAGTTTTAGATTTATGGACATAATAGAAATCATCTGAATTTAATTGCTCTGACATGATAACGTTATTATTTTAAATTCATAATATATTCTTTAAGACGAGGATCAAATGAAGTTGTGAAATAATTTTCGAGTTCTTCCGGTTTAACCCACTTTAGTTCTACAATATCATCAGAGGGCTGTTCTTCTCCATCTATTGATTCACAAAGATAGTACATGAGCAAAATTTTTCTATTTTCTGCGAATATTCTTGAAAAAACACAACCAAGATTTTTTACCTTTACTCCTGTTTTTTTGTAAATTATCTGTTCTACATTTTTTTCAAGATCAACATTATAATTAGGAATGCCACCTGGAAATGTCCAACTCAATTCTTTGTTATACGGATCGTTCATTCTTCTTCCGATAAGAATCATTCTTTTTTTTGTATCAAAAATTATACCAACGGTTACACACAAGAACACTCCTTTTTTGAGATTATTCAATTCTATTATTTTTTCATTTCTTTCCATGGTATTCTATTATAGACATGTCTTTTTTATTTAAAACGTTTTCGGTCAATTTTTATTAAGTCCTATTATTTTTTTGTTTCCGACGGTATTTAAAGTATTGTGTGGTGTAAAAATTTTAGATTTATTTTAAGAATAAAAAATCTCCTCGTTCGCCGCGGCTCACTTCGCACTCGCAATTTCATTTTATTATTTTTTATTTATTGTCAAAATTAAATTGCTCGCAAGCTGCAGGGTATTTTTTAAGCCTCCAAATGGAACGACGAAAAATCATTGCAAGCAAGGGGGTATTAAACCCATTTGGAGCAATAAAATCAGATTTCAATAATCTTCCCACGTTTCCCAATGCTATACACTTTCGTCTTGCCGATTATTTCAGACAAACCCTCTGCTTCGTGAATATGCCCCGACAAAAAAATATCGGGCTGAAATTCCTCAATTGCTTTGCGCAGTGCTTTGCTTCCTTCAATGCCGGAAAATTCCGCCCTCGTGCCTGCCGCATGCAAATGGCTTACTATTATTTTTTTTTCCCAGCGTTTTTATTTTTGCAAAATCTTTCCTTTTTTCTCGACAATTTCAATATCTTCACGGGCAGGCTTTACTTTTTCAGCGATCTCAACGGTCTTTTTAACATCGCTGGGATCAAATACAAGATATTCTTTTGTTTCTACAGAGAGCGGCGAAGCAGGTTTTTTTGGCATGATGTAAAATTAAATTTATTTTGAGTATCAAAAAAACAATGTGCCACCCACACTTAAAGGTGTGGGTTTGTGACGGGCACTTGTTTTTAGGATGATCCAAAATCTAAAACTTAAAACTACGACTACATTCTAAAGAATGTGGTTTTAGATTTATGGACATAATAGGAAAGTATACAAAGCTTATAAAAATTGGGTATAAAAACTTATTATCGAATAAGGGGATCTCTTACCAATAGAACGTACTTTCCCTCTATTCTATTAACAGGTAAATATTTTTGTGCAGTTTCCAACAAACGTTGGGGAGTAATTTTTTTTAATTCTGTCATAAAAATTTCAGGAGTAAGATTTGCATCTAATTTTCGTTCAAGGGCATTAATGTGGCCTTCGTTAGATTCAAACATTTTTCCAATAGCATAACTCTCCTTTTTTATAACAGAATCAAGTTCCTTCTGAGTTACAGGCCTTTTTCTTAATTTTTCCATTTCTTCAAAAATGGCATCAAGTGCTTCATTTTGTTTTATCGACGGAAAATTGCCACCAATACCCATAAGACCAATATTATAAGAACCCTGATAAAAACTAGAAATAGAATATGCTAATCCTTTTCGTTGACTCACTGTTTGAAATAATCGTGAAGAAAAACCTCCTCCTAAAATATTAGATAATATACTCAAATTAAAAAGTTCTTCTGAAGTTTCAGGAGGGACTAACCATCCGAGAGTAATTGTTGTGCTACTTTCGTTAGGTCGATCTTTATTATATAATTCTGGCGCTGGCCTATATAATTCAACTTTTTTTTCTAATGGACACGCATTCGGAAATTGAAGTTTTTTATTTTTTCCCGTGGGTTTATCTGCAAAATATCCTGCAATCATTTCATCAACGTTGCGCGGTAAATTACCAACAATAATTAATTCTATATTATTGGTATTATATCCTTGTTGATGAAATTTTTTTAAATCAATAGGTTTTGCTTTTTCAATAACAGATTCCTTTCCTAAAATAAAATAATTAGTAGGATGATCTTTCAAAAGTGCTTGTTTAAAATCTTGTCCATCTCTCCAACCAGGAGCGCTTTTTGTATCTGACATTTCGCATAAAATTCTGTTCCGTTCTTCATTAATGCGGGTACTATCAAGGCGCGGATAAAATGCTAAATCAGAAGCAATATCAAGGAATAAATTAAGATCATCTTCAATCATATCACCATGAATTATTGTTTTATCAAGAGTAGTATAAGCCTCAAACTTACCAAATGATGTTTTTATCTCATCTACTTGTTGAGGATCATATTTTTTTGACCCACCAGACATAAATCCATGTTCTAAAAAATGAGCCAATCCTTCCTCTCCCTCTTTTTCATGTAATGCTCCATAGTTAATTCGTAATTTAGCCGCGATTGTTTCCGTCGGAGTTTCTTGTAACGCAACGTATAATCCATTGTCTAATCGATATTCTCTAAAGTTATATGATGATTTCATAACTGAGCTTGTAAAAATGAATATTTAAATCTTTCTAAAGAGTAACTACCATAAAATAACAACATTTTATAAAAATTAATCCCCTTTCAAAAGATGTTCTGCCATCTGCTCCAAATCTCTGACAACAATACACCCGTTATCAATGGTTCTAGGTACACGCGTTCCCCCTTTCATTAAATATCTTTTTTTAAATTTATCAGTTCAGAAACTCTTAATCCGCATCCATAAAGAATTTTAATGATTAATTTATGTTTGATATTAGTCGTATTTTCTAATATTTTTCTAATTTCTTCAATTGTTAAAATGTCCGGCAATGAATTATTCTTTTTTGGATTGGGAATTTTAAGTTTTTGATTTAATGTACTTTATTAGTCTCGATTGAGCTGATCTGGATTCTGGACTGTACTATTT
>CAYIPM010000108.1:0-3410 GCA_964365195.1 Candidatus Woesearchaeota archaeon | reverse complement strand
CGAGAGATTTGCAATTATCAAAGAAAGGAATGCCGCTCGGCAATCTCACCAGTCAATTTTTTGCAAACATCTATCTTAATGAACTCGATTATTTTGTCAAGCACAAATTAAAGGTAAAATATTATATTCGATATGTTGATGACTTTGTTTTATTACATAGCTCGAAAGAGCAACTAAACTACTGGAAATCATCAATTAATATATTTCTGAAAAGAAAATTACAATTAGAATTACATCCAGAAAAATCACGAATCATTTCACTTGCTAAAGGAATTGATTTTGTCGGTTTCAGAAATTTTTATTTTTTCAAATTATTGCGAAAAAGAAATATAAAAAATATGGAAAGAAAAATAAAATTACTGAATGAGGGAAAAATAAGCTATGAAAAATTTATTGAAATATTTCAAGGCTGGAATGCATATGCACAATGGGCAGATAGTAGCAATTCAATAAGCAAGATTATTAAAAAAATAAATTTACTTAATACAAAGGAATTATCTACATCTTATATCTGACTTTATCATAAAACAATTTTATTGAAATCGGCATTGCCCGATAAATCGGCTTGACGATTTTTTCTCGAGTATTATCCATGACCTCAACAAATTCTCCAACTGTATATGTAGGCCGTTCATTTTTAACATGATAAGCAACGACATTCTCTCTAGTGAGATAATCCACAAACCATGCTGGCAATAATCCATACCGTCGATTCGTGCACGAGCCACGCATAAGATTCATAACCAAATTCATATACGGATTTACTTTTTTTAGTTTTATATGTTTCCAGCGATCCCAATAATTCAAATTTCCTGCAGTGTCATTATAGGTTTTAATAAGACCGTCTTCCATAGCTCGTTTATATAATGGTGTTCCCTCGAAAAAAATCAGATTATTAACACTTAAAAAATACGGCTTAGGAATTTGTCGTAATAATCTAATCGTCGCTAAAATATCCTCGTTTGTTTCATAGGGGTTGCAGGTAATAACATCATACATCACCGTTAATTTGTCCTTGTATTTATTCAAAATTTGCGCGCATTTCAAAACATGCTGGGCTGTAATAAATCGATTATACACTTCACGATTTAATCTATCACTGCCGCTTTGAATACCAATGATAATATCAGTTAAACCAGCTTCAACTAAAAGTCGAATTTTCTCTTCGCTAACTTCACCGAAAGCCATTGTTGCAGGTTCAGCTAAACATTTCATTCGTAATCCTACTTCCTCTCGATATCGTTTTGAAAATTCACGCAGCCATTCAATTTTTCGTACAGTGATTGTTTCATCACGCACATCAATTACTTTAATGCTTGGAAATTTGTGTTTCATTTTTTTAAAAAAAGAAATAACATAATCAACGCTGTGCGTTCGCAGCAAATCTGCTTTTCCGGCATAGAGTGCCCGTAAAATGTTATTTGTGCAATAAGAACATGCTTGCGGACAACCGCGTTCTGTCTGAAAAAATAACATACCTGCTAAGTGCCGCTCTTCAAATGGAATCAGTGCACCATTCTCCAATATCCACTGATCTTCAATATCAAAATCCGGCTGCGCTAAAACATCTAAATTATTTGGCGGATTTCTCACAGGATTTTTGTATTCTTTGCCATTCTGTCGAATCCAAAAATTTAAAATGTTTGTAATATCGCCGCCATGTTCCATAGTATCTGCAAGTTCAACAATTGCTTCTTCTGCTTCTCCGACGGCAATAATGTTTCCAATCTTAAAACATTTTTCTGGAAAAAACGTTGCATGTGGTCCGCCCCAGACAACTGCAATATTTCTTTTTTGAAATAAATCAATTAATTGTTTTGCGCGTCCTGTCGTGCTTTCCATTGATCCAATGCCAACAAGCTGACTCTGCTTTGCTTTATCCAACACTTCCTTTAATTCTTTTTCTGTATATCGTCGTGTATAATCTTCAACAAGCGGCAGAAAAATCATTAAAACTTTGTGACCAGCGCGTTCTAAACATGCAGACAATGTTCGTAATCCTTGATCATTCGGAAACGTAGAAGTTGATATTAAGGTAATTTTCATTTGATCCTCATTTGATAATTTATCAATGATAAACCTGTTTTTAAGTTTTTGCTTAGTATTTTTTCACCAGTTTTTTATACTCATACATATATTTTTTCTCAATTGCATTCCAATCATAATCTCTCGATTTTTTAAAATTATTATGAGCAATTTCCTCTCGCAGTTTTTTATTATCGATGAGCAATTCAATTTTTTCTGCAAGTTTTTTTATATCACCATACTGTGCAAAAAACCCGTTTTCTTTGGATTTCATTGCAAATGGAATACCATTCACAGGACTAGCAACAATCGGTAAACCAGATGCCATTGCTTCAAACAACGTCAACGGCAAGCCCTCTCGATAACTGGGCAATACATAGACGTCGCTCGCCTGATACATTTCTGCAATCTTTTCTTTGCCACGCAACGCCCCAAGATATTTCATGTTTGAATAATTTTTTATTAATGATTGTACTTCTTCTGCTTTTCCTTCGTCGGGTCCCACCCAAATAAATGCAATATCATTTCTTTTTTTACTTAAGGCAATTGCCGCACGAGCAAGCATCTCCGGACCCTTTGTCGGATTAAGCCGGCCAAAAAAAAGCACCACATATTTTTCTTTGATAGCATGTTTTTTTCTAAAATTATTAGGAGAAATTGTGTTAAATAAAATCTTATCAACGCCATTAGGAATAACCACTAATTTATTTTTATCATTAGTGTACCGGTACAAAGTATCAAGTTCCCAGGGCGTAATTGCAATGATTTTGTCAATCATGCTGTACGCAATTCTATTAAAAATAAAATCATTAAAAAATAAAAATGGTCTAAGAATATTCGGCCGAAATGACGCATCAGTCCATGGACAATGCGTTGTATGAATGTGAGGCATGTTTCGTACACGCGATAAAAATCCCATTAAAAGAATATACAAGTGTCCTGAAACATGCGTATGTACAATATCAAATTTTTGATTAAAGTTCCATAAGAGCGACGGCCAAATAAACGTGCTTAATGACAGGCGAAACCAATATCGAAGGCGATGAACATGCACTCCTTCGATAATTTCTTCTTTTATTTTTATCCTATTATTTTTATCACTATCACAGCAATATACATGCACTTCATGTCCGTCGGCAACTTGCCGTTTTGCAAGTTCATGCATGACTTGTTCAACGCCGCCAAATGTCGGCAGATAAAACATATTTACATGCGCAATTTTCATGGAAATGCATGAAAAAATGTGTTTAAATAGATTATCGAGAACCAAACAAGTGTTGTAATTATGTCCATAAATTGAAAACCTCATTCTAAAGAACGTGGTCGTAGCTTTAGGGTTTTCAATTTTGGATCACACTGAAAATTTTAGTGAATTCTTATTTTCA
>CAYIPM010000107.1:0-3415 GCA_964365195.1 Candidatus Woesearchaeota archaeon | reverse complement strand
TCGGGTGGGCGGTGGGTGGAAGGTGGCGGGGCAAAAGTCTGTGCGGAGATACTGTGTGTTCGTCAGCCACCCAACTTTTCGTGTAGGAAAAATTTGGGAGAGCGAAGCGAACCTCTTAACCTTTATTAGAAAATTACAATAAAAAATAGTTTAATATAATCTTACTCCAAGATTAATCTCTTGTTCTGGTTGGATTAAAATACAATTATCCTCACTATCAGGAATCCCTAAAGTCAATACTTCAGAGAGCGCAGAACCAATCTGACGAGGTGGAAGATTGACAACACATAAAACCAATTTATTTTTTAAATCTGATTTTGTATAATTTTTTACCAGTTGAGCACACGATTTTTTTATGCCAATCTCTTTCCCTAAGTTTATGGTAAGTTTGTATGAAGGTTTTTTAGCATCAGGAAAATCTTCCACCTGTATAATTTTACCGATGCGAATATCAATTTTTTGAAAATCCTCAAATGTTGCCATATCATATTATAAATAATAATAATTAAAAATGTTTCTATTCTAAGATCAAATCCTAACAAACAACTCGCACTGTTCTGCTTCTATTCGTCATAAATCCAGGAATTATAGCGCGAATATCAAGGACATACGTCCCAGGCATAAAAGTAACATTAATAGTCTTTGAACCAGTTGTAGTAGTTCCACCGACGGCTAGACCTGTTTTACTTGCCTTCCAGTTGAAGTTTGCAAGCATTCCTGTGAGATTGACATTTTCCGTAAAGTTGCCGTTGTTGATGGTTCTAAAATCTATTTTATATTTCTTGTTGCAGCTTAAATTCGCTGTTTGATTGAGAAGATATGCTCCTGTTTCTTCGTCGTGAATGCGAATGCCATTCACATTATTTGGATAAGTCATGTCAATCATAACACTATGTTTTAAAGTTGTATTAGTTTGATTATTGTTTGTGCCGTTTCCTCCAGTATTATTCCCTGAATTATTTCCGCCACCGCCTCCACTCATAACAAATTGAACACAGTTATTAAATAACATACTAGAATCATGAGTCCAAAAAGCAGGACGATTAATGCCAAAAAAACAGCGTCGTGAATTCGCAAGCATTAGATACGCAACAGCGTCTCCTATTTCATGATCTCGTCTGGTAGCGGTTGTAGCAACAGTGTTCACATTTATCTCTCGAAAACGATTGGGTAAATAAACATAGGATAAACCTGCGCCGCCAAGTTTATGGCTGGGCATAGTATATGCATACATCCGGTGATGAGTATCTTGAATGCGTAATTGTTGATTTGCCGACATTTGCCGAACACTCCCCATTTTTAAAAAACCAAACAAAGAGGCATATTTGCCATTGGTAAGAAGAATTGGTTTATGTGTCGGAAGTTGTTCAATGTTGTTGATCATACCATCACCAACAAAAATAAAATCATATCCTGAAAAAGAAGTTGAAGCAATATTTTTATCTTCAATAACAGTCACTTCTAAGTTCATGTCTTCAAATGCAGCTAAAAAACTATCATCAACATGATTACTGTTGCGAACAATATAAGCAACGTCTACTGCAAATACTGAATTAATTAATAAGATGCCAAAAATAAAAAACATCATAACAAAAATATCACCCTTTTTTATTTTCATTATTTTTAGAATATCCACTTATATATAAATATATGTTATCACCTTTTTCCAATACTATTATTTGTCATCGAAAAATAAAAAAGAAATTTTGCTAAGATATTTTACATGCTTTCAAGATGAACAGGAGTATCAGAACTTATAAAATTGGAGGCAATAAGATTATGACTTCCAAGATATTCGCACGCTTCAATTATCTTTTTTGTTGCAGTACCGTCAATAGCAATAACGTAGGGAGGTTCATGCAAACGCAGCGACAGCAATCGACGAAGAGGCAGGCGACTAATAATTTCAAGATTACGATTAAAAACTAAAACTCCTTTTGTTCCGACTAAATCGTCAACATCATGACGTATTTTTTCTTTTTCTGCAGAAGTTATTTTTTCTCGACGAGCAGTTAATTGGTTATGTGAGAGAGTAGATTCTTCTTCATATGAACGAACACCGCGTCCTCGCTCGTCAGACTGATATTCTTTTGCAGGGATTTTTTTTCGTAATGATTGTAAAATTTCCTTACTAGTTAATTCCTCAACTTCTTTTCCTTCAGGAGCCATTGCAATAAAATCAATTTTTGCATTGCTGGTTACATTTTTAATAATAAGATTTCCGCCGCGATCGCCGTCGACAAATAAGATTACTGTTTCCTTTTCTCGGCTTAATCGAACCACAGTTTCGGGCAATTTTGTTCCATTCATTGCAATAACATTTTTAACGCCTTTTTTCAAAAGATTCACAACATCTGCTCGCCCTTCAACAATAATTAATTCGTCACCGGAAACATCGCCGCACGGCAAGTTTTCAGTCCCATAGTTTTGTAATTTTGAAACTTTAACATGTGTATTGATTTCATCAGTCATCTCATCAAGTTCTGACTTTGACTCTCCCAATTTTTCCATTAATTTTTTTGCGCGTTCAAGAATATAATCGCGTTTATTGCCGCGCACATCTTCAATATCGTCGATGATAATTTTAGTATCACTCGGTCCGACACGTTCAATTGTTTCAAGTGCAGCTGCTATAATTGCAGTTTCTGGTTTATCCATGGCACTGGGAACTTCAATTTCTCCAACAGTTTTTCCATTGCCATAATTAACATTAACTTCGATTCTGCCGATCTTACCGGACTTTTGCAACTCGCGCATTTCAAGCTCTTCGCCAAGTAATCCTTCAGTTTGCCCAAAAATAGCACCAATGAGATCGGGTTTTTCAACTGCTCCATTTGCCTCAAATCGAGCGTGAATAATATATTTTATTGATACAGGACTTATCTTTGCCATTTTAAATTTTCTGTTTTCATTTTAATATGTAATCTATAGTAAAAGACGTAAATTTTTAACCATATTTGTCGTCTTTTCCTAATAAGTCAACGACAAATCGGTCAAATATTAATGTCGTTGACTATAGTAAGAATTAAGAATTAGGTTCTAAACCTATTCCAAAAATGAATATGAATGAATATCGTGATAACGATAATATCTTAATACTTCTAATATTATATTACTAATAATACTCTATATAAATTTTACGGTTGTGTCAGTATCTCCGCACAGACTTTTGCCCCGCCACCTTCCACCCACCATCTCACAATTCTATTTTGCTATTTTTATTCAATTTGCCAAATAAAATTGTTCGCCCACCCACGCGGTTTTTTTCTATCGATGATATACATTGGAAATTGGTCTTGATTGGTAGTTCAATATATTTGGAATATAGAACAAAACCGCTTATGCGGAGATACTGTGTGTTGCTTTGTCCGGATTAACCCAAACCTCAATATTGAAAAAATAAAAAGTTAAATTT
>CAYIPM010000106.1:0-3422 GCA_964365195.1 Candidatus Woesearchaeota archaeon | reverse complement strand
GGATTTTTTGCAAGAACAGAAAATATATTATCTTTAATTTTTTTATGTTCTTCTTTTAATTTCTCAGAATATTTTTCAACTGCAATAGGCACATCTTCTGTTCTTGTTGCAAAAAATCTTCTTCCCGTTATCGTCGATAAAAATGGATTTGCTTGAATATATTCCTCATTTTTCTTTGCTTCTTCTTCAATTCTCGCTTTTTCTTCAATGATAGAAAGACTTTCAAATTTTACTATATGCCCTTGATAATTATTTGTATTCGTTTCAGATAATACATTTACAGGTATTGTTTGTATATTTTGAATTGATAAAAAACTTGATGAACCAGTAATATCGACTTGTTCATTAATACCATAAATCTCCTTTGTAGTTGAAACAGATAATTCAACAACAGGCCGCGGATTAATGTTTATTATCCAAAAATTACTTATTTCTTCTCCTGATTGTGAAAATTCAGCAACTACTCTGTAAATTCCTGGCTTAACTACACTCACATCATAATTATTCCAACCATTGTTATTATCTCCATTATCAAGTGAATAAAACTTTCCTGATTGTATGTTTATTGCTCTATTAGTAATGATCAAACTAACATCTTTCCATTGGTCTCCGCTCTTTTCCTGTAGTTTCATCGTTAACAGACCAGATATAGTTGTACTATAATCATTTACAATTTTAGATCCAAGGGGTTTTGGTGACGGAGGTGTTGGTGGTTGAGGGGGTTGTGGTGGTTGATTAGGACAAAAAGGAGAATTTAATCCATGTCCTTCAAATGCAGCACAAATCTCTTTAAGATGTGGAGTTCCATCAGAAGGATTACCATTATCATCATCTGCTATTATAACATTGTTCATAAATTTATGAAATGTATTAGGCTGTAAACGTATTGCACGAATAGTAAGACTATCAGTAAGTGATGCGCCTATTAATTCCCTTAAATCCCATAATGAACCTGCTATAATTGGAGAGCCGGTATGAGGTTCAGGATTATAGTCTTTCGGCCATCTGTTATTATTCTTAGAATTGCGTAAACAATCTTTGTTCTTAAAAAATCTCTCTGCAATACAGGGATTATTATTTTTAGATACGGCAAAATAGTCGGACCAAGCTTCGTTAAGGTTTCCCGTCTCATCCCAATAAGGGAAAGGAATGGTTATAACATGATCGACAACGCCATGCGTATATTCGTGATAGATTACATCACTTAATAGGGCTGTATTTTCACACTCACCCTTAGAACTACTGCCAGAAGGATAAAAATTAATTGTATCTCTTGTATAATATGCATTGCATTTATCTGGAAGATGAACCGTTGCTTTAAATTTTCTGTCAATTTCATTTACCCCTAAATTTTTAAAATAATCGTGTATAATATTAGTGTGATAAAAAACGTTAGTTTCCTCTTTTCTATCAGAATTATCGTCGCTATCCCAATTCCAATTATGAGTTGTTGGTGCGGTTAGTGAAGCTGTATGTTTTGATCTTTGTTTAGCACTATTAAAAACATCAACCCAAGGACCTTCTAAGATTGAATTAAGTGTTACAGCACCATTGTTTTGTATAGAATAGAAACCAGCTGAATTTGTTAGACCGGTTTGACTTCCTATGCTTATTGTATTATCTTTTATTTGGACAGTCTCAAAATTTTGTTGAGTATGTTCTGGAAGAATATTTCCAGTTACTGTTCCATCAACCACGTACCATATTGTATCAAAATTATCGAGAATCTCTCCCGAATGGGCATCTATAACCACATTATATTTACTTAATTTGTTTATAGTAAGCGGTAATTCAACTAAATAGGCCAATCTAAAATCATTATTCAAAAGATCATTTGGATAAATTATAATTTCAGCAATTGCTCCAGATTCATATTGAGAGTTGAGCTCTTGAGCAATTATGATAGCTTCCTGTTCTGTGACGAGTGGTTGTATATTGATATTTTGGATATCATAATAATTTGCCTGATAGGATACTAAAGCTCTGTTAATATATCCTATTGAGACAAAACTTCCATATACTGGAATCCCTTGATAGTGTTGTTGATAAGTACTTTGCTCTATTCCTGTTAAGAGTGATGGATCGTGCTTTGGCTCTTGACTCGCAGAAATGAGAAATAAATTATTACTATCTATACCTAAAAATTCTATATTTTCATTAATAAATAGCAACGTATCGCTATTGATATCCATTACTTGAGAACTTCTTATGTCAGGAATACTACCCCCAATGAGATAAGTCGGTCTTCCTGTATATTCATCCAATAAAGCTTGCCATTCGTCACCATATTTTATATTAAATTGGTTTAATTGAGATTGTTTAGTAATTGGAATAATGTTTGTTTCTATAATCGAAATATCTTTAGGTTTTTGTGAGATAGAAATTTCTTCTAAGGGCATTTCTGAGGAAATATCTAATCTCGTTGCACTCGTAATTGTAATAATTTCGTCAGTAAAATAATTATCTTTTGTTGTTTGTACATATGTGCTTACTTTTATTGCCTCAAATTCTTTTTTTATTTCTCCGTCGCTCAAAGCATAATTCCACACCTTCACTTCATCAAGCAAGCCATTAAACTTCTTGTCTCCTGCCCCGCTTCCTATTTTAAATGGAATCACTGCAGGATTTATCGACGATACACTTGTTGCAGCAGTTTTTTTCACGCCATCAACCTGCACCATAATTTCACTATTTGGTTTAAATCGCGCTGCTATGAAATGCCAATTATTATCATTCACATTAACATCTGAAAAAATATGCGCACCATTAGAAATATACCACAACACTTTTCCTGATTCAACAATATGCAAACTGTACGCAATGTTTGCATCGTTATTCGTGCTTCGCTCGCCCAACACAAATAAATCATTACCTGATGTTTTAATCCATACAGAAACAGTTATTTCTTTGTCAATAGGAAGCTGATTAATTGTTTCAACATAATTATCTCCAGTTAATGATAATGCTTTTCCAGCTCTTCCGTAATCAAACCTAGGATTACCCCTCCCAGCCCCAGGATTATTATTTCCAGAACTATCATCATAATTATTCTCAAATTTATAATGAAGAAGTGGTCTAGAATCAGAGACAATAATTTCCCAATATTTTTCTATATTTTTATTTGCATATGTAAACATAGAATATATTCGATAATTACCGATAGAATCAATTTTTATATTCAAATTATTAAATCCTTCAAATACTTGATTACCCAGATTATCCTTTCCTGTATCTAATTTCAATAAGCCTTTTGGAGGTATTACTACTTGTTGATTAACAACAGTTTTATAATCAATCCATCTTCCAGATATATCTTTCTGAATTTTTATAATAAAATCTCCTGTTAAACTGCTTTCACCAATACTTATTATTTTTGATTCAGGCCTTTGTGGTGACGGGGTTGGTCCTGATAAAACTGATTC
>CAYIPM010000105.1:0-3424 GCA_964365195.1 Candidatus Woesearchaeota archaeon | reverse complement strand
CATGATTATTATTTCCTGAAGAATCAGAATAATCATTCTGAAATGCGTAGTGGGCAAGAAGCTGATTCTCTGGAGATTTCACCAGACGTTCTATTCCAAAATAATTTTTAAAAAATTTTTGTACGTTATTTTGTACATCACTAAGCAAGCCGGCAGAAACAAAGCTTGTTGATAAAATTAAAACGACACTTATTAAAAATATAAAACTGACAACACGCACACCTTTTTTCATTTTTTATAGACGAAAGAGACTTATATAAATATTTTGTAAATGCTGATAATTTAACTTTCATCCTCGTTCTTTTCGCCACTTCTTGACAAAAATGCTAAATCCCAAAATATGAGCAGTAAATTTTTTCCCCAAAAAATCTTTTACTGCCGTAGCGTATTTTTTAACATCCTCACGTCCTTCTTGTCGCGCGCTGCGCAATACACTAATTTTAATGTTCTTGACAGTGCGATTTTCAAATCTTTTTTGTAATTCTTCCAAGAACGTCGGTGTTAATCCCTTTTTTCCCAATTGCAGTTCAACGCGTTCAGCCATACAATCTTATAATAAAGAAACTAATTAAATGTTATTGTGTGATTTCTTTATATTTGTCTTTGAATTTTTCTTTAATCCGATATAGTCTGCTTCGCACAGTTCCAGCAAGAATGCCCAATTTTTGAGCTATTGTATCGTAGTTCAAATTTTCAGAATAACGATAATATAAAATATCTCTTTCATGTTCAGCTAGACTGTCAAAAACTGTAATAGCCCGTTGTAAATTTTCTTGATCAATAAGTTTTGATAAACCATCTTCATGAGCAATAATTGTTTCAAAGAGACTAAACGATTTATCATCATGTTCATATGTCCATTCACTGAATGTTTGTTGATAGCGTTGTTTTTTTCTAAAAAAATCAATAGACTTGAATATTAAACGGCTCATAATATAACTTGAGAGTTGAACATCTTCATTTAAAGGAATAGTCAGATCGACATTGCCCGAATAATCTTGCATTGAATGAGAGTTTTCGTCAGTTAATTTCAAAAAAACTTCCTGCCATATATCATCTTTATCTGACCAGACTGCAGGATATTTCTTTCGAATATAATATATAAATTGTCTATAAAAAGGTCGTCCATCTAGAAAATCATTTTCAATCAGATGAACAAGATTTCTAATTTTTTCAGAAGGTGATTGTATATTTGAAGATGACATAGCTATAGTCAACGACTTTAATATTTCCCCATTTTGTCGTTGACTAGATAGGGAAAGACTTAGGTCTTTCACTATATGTTAAATAAAGTTCCTTTAAAATTATTTGTATAGAGAAGTTTGAATAAATAGGATTCTGAAATTTACAACGTCCAATAGCTATAAATTTCAGCGTTTCAAACTTCTTCTTAGAGAATTTTTATAATTTTGCAAAATTCTCTATAAATCAAATGTTTGGATAATTTTATCCAAAATATGCCGCAAGAACAGTTTTTAATATATTTTTTGCGCGAAAAAATCTGATTCTACACGTGGCAGTGGGGCAATTTTCTTCAGATGCGATTTCTTCAAAACTTTTTTCGTCCCAATAACGACTGCGACAAACCTTTTGATAATCCTCTCTTAAGTTCACTACTTCTTCTCTAACAACCTGCTCTTTTTCTTTTCGAATAAGTTCATCAAGGGGAGTTGCAGAACCACACCGATAATTTCTTTGTTGATGCATAGTTTCAGCTTTCATCAGCTCAGTAGTTCTTTTTTGCTTTTCTTTTTTTCTCACATAATCTATAGCTTTATTATATAAACAACTCTTCATTAAAGTCGACACAGAGTGATCATGAGCAAGCCCTTCATCATTTATAATCGGAAGTTGAACATCTATTGTCGAATTTCCATAACTATCATCCGACATAAATTTTAAGAGAACATCTTGCCAAATATCTTCAGCATCTTCATAGCTAAGACCGTACCGTATATTAATTCGATATGTAAATGCGTCAAAAAATTTTCTCCCTTCAGCAGAGTGGAGCTTATTTGTTAATAGTTCAATTTTTTTAGAAGCAGATTGTGTGCTTGCAATTGGCATATTTCTTTAAGTAAAAATCATTTAAAAATTAATCGATGCTATAGTAAAAGACATAAGTTTTTTACCATATTTGTATGTCTTTTCCTAATAAGTTAAAGAAAATCAAAGATTTTCTATATCTCCAAACATAATGTTTGTAGACAAAGACAAAATGGTCAAAAATTAATGTCGTTGACTATAAATACAGAAATTTTATAACTTCTATGGGTGCTGAAGATACGATTAGCTGCGATGCCCGCGGTTATTATGATGTCCTTGATAATTTTGCAGAATTATATACTCTGCGTGGTGATGCGATTTTGAAGAGTTTTGGCGGGGATATATAGCATATGACTTAATTAATTGAACAAAATTGTCATATGCTATATTCGGAAAACCTAAAAAAAGCGTTCAATTATTTAGGTTTTACGCTATAACAAATCAATCCCATAGAGGAACAATCCAAACGCTATATGCTAGAGCAATTTGCCCTCGCTGTTGCAATTATTCTTCTTTTGATTTTAGACCAGATGAGCATTCATCATTATACCAACGGAAATAAATTTTCGTAGAAAATTTTTTCCTCGGTATTTAGGAAATGAAATTAAAATTTACGAAAAATAATTTCATTTACTATAGGTGAATTATTACAAGAAGGTATTTGAAAATCGCAATCCTTAAAAACGCTGCATTTCTTATCACTCAATGTTTGGCTTTTCAAAACAGGAAGAAGATTACCGCAAATATCGCTGGTTTTTCACTTCGAGCGGCACACTTGTCGTCGGCGGGAAAAGTGATGAACAAAATGAAATCGTCTTTAACCATTTTTTAAAAAAAGGATATTATGTCATGCATACGTCATCGCCTGGCAGCCCGTTTATGATTATTCAGAGTGATAACCCAACATCAGAAGACAAGGAAGAAACTGCAATTTTTTGCGCGTGTTTTTCAAAACAATGGAAACGGCTTAAAAATGAAAAGGAAAAAGTTGCCGTCGATATTTTTCGAGCGGAACAACTCTACAAGAATCGGTTAATGAAAAAAGGAAGCTTTGGCGTCAATGGCGAAAAGAAAACTATTGTTGTTACGCCGGCACTTATTCTTATTTTTCAGAAAGGAAAGTTACGTACCATTGCAAAAACAAAACAAACTGTAAAAAAAGGCGGAGAAGTTTTAGCAGAAATAAAACTAGGATCATTAACAAAAGAGCAGGCATGCGAAAAAATTGCGCGTCGCTTGAAGGAAACATATCAATTTCCTGTTTCCAAAGATGAAATCATGGCAGCGTTACCCAGCGATAAGATGAGCGTGAAATAATATTTCTATAGTCAACGACATTAATATTTGACCGTTTTGTCTTTGTCTACAAACATTATGT
>CAYIPM010000104.1:0-3436 GCA_964365195.1 Candidatus Woesearchaeota archaeon | reverse complement strand
TCAAAACTCTCTAAGAAGGACTCAGAGAACAAGTTCTCTGATACATTCAAAATCAAAGATCTTGAAGTCTTTGAAGAAATTTCCTTTGGAAATTGTGGTTATTCAAAGTCTTCTATAATGGACAGCTGTAAGAAATTCCTGAGTAAATATCAAGAATAAGTTTTCTATCATCTTCTCCATCACCGTCGCTATCAATATTATGTTCCGTCCATGAATGACCCCTATTATCAGAAATTCCACAAGAAAGATCAGAATCGATTCCTAGATCAGTCAAAATTTCATCAATACAATAACTATGATGTCTGCATACACTTTCTTTATTCTTTGATAATCGTGCATTTACTTTATTTGCTACACATATAATCCTCTCTAGCTCTGTTGAATAATCAAGTTTACATTGATGTGAGATGCCTGATTTATCAGTAGAATCAAGAGGACAATAGGTGGTTCCTGTTCCGAAAGAGAAAAAACTATCACAAATATCCTTCAGACAATAAGTAGCAATATTCAATGGATCATCACCATAACTTTCACGATAACATTGGAGAGTTTCTGCTGCATCTTGTGTTGTTCCCATCTCAAGTTGACAACCAGCGGGTAAAGGACATAGTGGAGGAGTAGATAATAACAAATAAGGTTTGCTAAAAAAATAAATAAAACTAAAAATAATAAGAATGATAACGCCAATAATAAAATATTTTTTAGTTTTATTTTTTCCTCTTTTCATAAGAAAATCAAGATAATAATTTATTTAAAGCTTTCCTTTATGTGGAATGTGGGACATTATTCCTGAATTAGAGAAGGAATAAATTATGCCACACCGTCGTAGCATTAATTGCTCTGTTAATTCTATCATGTCTTTTCTGTCCCACTTTCCATCCAAACATCTTTTTATCTTTAGCAATTCCACTTTCCGAATTTTCTCTTTGATAATATTCTCTTAGAAAATTCATAGTATCTTCAATTAATTCATTAAGAGCTTTTTTCCAATTTAGAGAACCCCTTATTGTTGCATTCTTTTTGGGAATTATGTAGACTTTACTTCCAGAAAACTTATCTACATATATTTGGCAACTATAATACTTATCAAGGCGAATAGATTCAATTTCAATTCCTATTTCTTGAAGCATTTTATATGCTTTATCAAATGCTTCTTTTTCACTTTTAAAGCTTGTTCCAAAACAAACATACATTTTTGTTTTCAAATCCATCAACATAAAAGAATAAACAAAAAATTTCTTCTTTTTTCTTTCATCCTGTTTTTTACTTTTATCTTTTAATTTTTGTACTTCTGATGCGTAATGTTTTCTTATTGTTAAACTATAACCTGTTGCGTCACCACAACAGCTGATCTTTTTTATTTTCTTTTTATTAATAATTAACATATGCAAATTATGCAAAGCCAATTCAACTTCATCGTCGGAATATAGTCTTTCAATAGTTTTGTAGCCAACATTAATTTCAGACAAAAGAGAAAATAAACATAACATTCCAGCCATAGGCCTATTTGTTTTGCCCATTAAGTGTTTAATTAATAGAAGCATGGTTTTTTGTTTTACATTTAATTGAAACTTTTTCCCTCTTTTATTTGCAATTCTTATATTACAAGAAGCCTCTTTCAAAAGAGGCTCTAATTCTTTCATACATTTTTTTATTCTTTCACTATACTGCTCTTCATAAGTTCTCCAATCTCTTTTCTTCTTTTTTCTTTCTCTCTTTGATTTTTTAGCATATTTATCTAAAAGAATTTTATCCAATTCTTTTAATTTATATCTTAATTGTTTGTTTGTAATCATAAAAATATTAGTACCGAAAGGTTTATATAGTTATCTATAGTTATCTTATTATGAGAATAATAAAGCTAAATAAAGGAAAGTTAATTTTGAAGGATGAAGAAGTAGATGGATTCTTAGAAAGGGTTGTAACTCCAATTGGAACCTCTGCTAAAGCAGATGTTCCTAGAAAGTATTTAGGAAAAAGAGTTTATGTTATTGTTACAAAGAAAAAAATTAAAAAATAATTCTATAAAGTATTAATATCCCACACACTACTTTCCCTTTTTCTTCCCTTTTTTCTCTATTGCAATATCAATTTTCCGCACATTCATTTCTCTTATAATTTTTTTATACCGTCGACTAAATTCATTAAACCATTTATCAAAACTCAGCGCATGTTTCACCATTGCATACACAACGCCATTTTTTACTATTACGTGTGAATGTGTTTTTTTAAAATGAGCAACATGCTTAGGATATGTAAGGGCAGGTCCTTTCACTAATTCGTCCTCTTTTTTAAGCACCGCAAAATAAAATAATGCCAAATTTTTTTGTTCATCGTATTCAAAATTTGCCTTATGCACAACAAATTCTTTTTGTAATTGTTTAAACATAAATCCAAAAAATTTCTTGCTTTTTGTTCCAGCAATATCTCCTGCTTGTTTGTCAGTTTTGACTGCAACTATCTTGACATTTTTATATTTCTTAAATGCTTCGGCAAGATCTATAACGATAAAAAAATGCGGGGAAGGATGTTTCAAAAACGCCCGGCAGGCAGTTTGAAATCGAGCAAATGTTTCCATGCTTAAACCAGCCAACGCATTGCGTTCCCGAAATGTTGGATCAATAAGAATAATCGGGCTTTGCTGTTTTGAAATATTAAGTTCGCGCATCATGTCCTGCTCATCGTCGTAAAAATGCGAATCATCAATAATTATTTTTTGATCGGGCTCAACTATGCTCACTGCCTTAATAAAGTTAAGAAAACTGCCATAATGACAGATTAATAATTCCAAAGCATATCCGCTCAATCCGTTAATATAACTTTCAGCTCCGTAACAACGCTGCGCATGACAAAATGTTTTTGCCAAAACAATTTCCTGTTTGAGAGAATCATTTTTTTTTATTTTATCCAAAACATAATTCACATGAAAATAACTCAAGTCAGTGACATTATGCGCCTCCTTTGGTGAGGCAATCCGCATGACAGGAATAACTTCAATCAAAACATTTCCCATTCTATTTTGAAAATAATCGCGCGAACCGTGCAATCGCTTGAATCTTGATCCTAACACTGATGCAAGAATGTCAGAAAAAGATTTTTTCCCCTGCTCAAAAAACCTCACAAAAATATCAACGTCATACACGTTTTCTTTGATAATGGTGCCTTTTGCCAAACTCCCGCCTAAAAAAACTTCTGCCCGAATATTTTTCTTCTGCAATGCCTCATCAATGCGTTTCAAAAATTCATCCGATTTTCCATACAGCATTTCAAGCACCATTTTTGGAGGATATAACACACGAATTTGTTCACGAAGAATTGCAGTATAATCATGCCCTTTCATTTTGTAAAAAACCGACGGGAATATATAAATTCTTTGATATCAATGCTCTGTCCAGATTGGACAGATAATAACGATTAAATAAAAAAAGGTTTGAAT
>CAYIPM010000103.1:0-3454 GCA_964365195.1 Candidatus Woesearchaeota archaeon | reverse complement strand
TAACTTTTTGGATCATATCCAATCTAATTTTTTTAAGATTAATTATTTTTCGGTTGAACTCCGGACAGAGCAATAAAATACATAATTATATTAACCTAGACTTAATAATAAAAATATGAAAATTTTGATAATCATAGGCAGTACGAGACAAAATAGATTTAGTGAAAAACCAGCCAAATGGATTTATGAACAATCTAAGAAAAGAAAAGAATTTGAAGCTGAATTGATTGATTTGAGAGATTACCCTATACCATTTTTTGATGAACCAATCTCCCCATCTATGATAAAAGAACCTTACTCAAATGAAAACGTAAAAAAGTTAACCAAAAAAATTGAGGAAGCAGATGGTTTTATTATTGTTTCTCCAGAATATAATCACGGTTATCCTGCGGTTTTAAAAAATATGTTTGATTATATTTACAAAGAATGGAACAGAAAAGCAATTGGATTTGTTTCATATGGCTCTGTTGGAGGAGCTCGTTCTGTTGAGCAACTAAGACAAGTTGCAGTCGAACTTCAGATGGCTTCAATTAGGCAAGCAATTCATATTCCAGCTCAATTATTTTTTGATATAATGATGGGCAAAAATAATGATTCAAATCCTTTTGAGGGTTTAAAGCCTCAAGTAGATTCCTTCTTTGAACATCTTATTTGGTGGACGAAAGCATTGAAAGATGCTAGAAAACAAATGTAATTAATTCTTCTATAAATAAAATATCACTTAAGTGGTGTAAGTTAATCCTAAGGACACACGCCCCCACGAGTTTGTTAACCTTAGGTTAATGTTCTCCCGTTAGATCTAAGATTTTTATCGACGCTGTCAATTTTGGACTAAAAAAGTTGGGGGTTAAGTTTAGATAAGGTTAAACTCTGCAAAAATGAGTAGTTAAGTGCTCCCCAGAGTTGATTTTTTAAAAAGTTATTTATTGTGTAAAACAGCTCTTCTTTTTTTCAAGAACTTATGACGAGCTTTCCATTCTGGTGATTGTCTTCTATTTTTCATGTAATCTTTCCACTTAGCCCTTTGTTTAGGGGTCTGTTTTTGAGCTTTACGTCTCGCCTTTACTTCAGGTAACCGATTGTAAGCTTTTACTCTGGCTTTTACTTCAGGTCTGCTATAATACTCTTTAAAATATTTTTGTTGTTTGGTTAATTCTGCCATTTTGAGTATAAAACATAAGAAAGAAGTAATTAAGTATTTTTCTAACCTACTTTTTTGTTTTTTCTTGATTTGCTATATTTCCATTGTTGGATTTTAAGATAGAGTAACTTTACTTCTTGGCTATTTAATTCAGGATACGCTGATTGTAAGTCTTCTTTATCATATTCTGCTCTATCTTCCAATAAATCCTCTTTCTTAAAAGAATTAAATAATCTCTCAACAGCTTTTTTTCTTACAACTTCTAACTTAGAATTAGATGCAGTCTCTAAAGCTTGTTTAAAAAGTTCTATACATTTTTTTTCACTTTTATTCATAATGAATATAGCAAATTTTTGTATTTATATCTATATTATTATTTTTAAGCTACAAATTTTCTACACCCTCACCAGTTCATACACAAAAAAATAAATTTTTATTCTGTTTCATCAAACCTTATTCGTTATATGCTCAAACGGTTTGCTGATATTCTACTTTTTGTATATATTTTTTCTATGTCCTATTTTAATAACTAAAATAAATAGGTTTTTATTATCAATGTCGAGAATAATTCTATAATCTCCGACGCGTAATTTAAAACCAGACTCTCCCACTAATTTTTCGACAAAATCCTGAGGTCTTATTTTAATTCTTTCAAATACGGCACCGATTCTTTCTTGAATATTTTTTTCTAATTTAATAAAATCTTTTTTAGCGGTGTCAGTAAAGATAACTTCATACATTTAGTTTTAACTCCTTTTTGACATCTTCCCATTTATGAATTTTTCCTTCTTTTATTTGTTTTCTTGATTCTGCAATATCTTTTTTTGTTTCCTGTGACAATTCTTGAGTATCTTCAATTAAATCCCAGATGATACTTTCGTAACTTTCTTTTTCACTGAGTTTTCGCTTTCTTAAGGTTTCCAATAAATCTTCACTTATTTGTATTGTTGTTACCATATCAATCATATAGATGGCTATAGTATATAAATTTTTCTGCTTTCATGATTCACATTTTCAATTTTTTGTTAACAAATTCTCCTCCTGCCCGATGATAACTGGTGAAATTTCTCTGCTTTGTCGACTTTGCAAAGAAAATCGATGAGTAGTTAGATAGTATATTCTATTTTTAATAATGTTCATACAGACAGTATCTCCGCATACGCAATTTTATTTATAGTCAACGACATTAATATTTGACCATTTTGTCGTTGACTTATTAGGAAAAGATATACAAATATGGTAAAAAACTTATGTCTTTTACTATATATTATTTGATAGCTCTCATTAACCAACCCAGCAATTATAGTAAATGAAATTATTTTTCGTAAATTTTAATTTCATTTCCTAAATACCAAGGAAAAAATTTTCTACGAAAATTTATTTCTGTTGATATAATAAAATTTGTATTTTAAGATCTGTGCGGAGATACTGACAGAGATCTTCATTACCTCCTTTACTTCTTTTTATGTTTATAATTTCTGAGAATAAAAGTTATCATATAGTGTTTTAGAGATAAGCTTTTAATCAATGAATTCTATGTTAAGTTATGAAGACAATTACTCAAGAAGAGCCAATGGGATGTGGGATTGCTTGTGTTGTAGTAGCTCTAAATAAATCATATAAATCAACAAAGAGATTATTTGATAATCCTGAATATGCTTCTACAAGAGGTTATTATTGCAGAGAACTAGTAAATGTATTGAATAATAAATTTAGCGATTATACTTTTTCAAAAGTTAATGAGAAAAATAGAAATCTGTTAAAGCAAGATGGAGCAATTGTTTTTATTGAAAGAAGTAAAAAATATCCTGCTGGGCACTACCTAATTAGAACCAAAAAAGGATGGATGAATCCTTGGATTAACTTTCCTAACATTTCACCTGCTAAAAGCGATTTTCAGAAAATACTTCCAGGAAAAGTGCAGTGGATAATCTACCAAAAAAACTAAATCAGTATGTGAGAACAAAACTTCCCGCAATTTTATAATTCTATTAGGAGTTTCTTTTTTGTCTCATTTGTACGTTCTCGTGATTTTTGCGGGTTTTTTTGTGATTCTTGTTTTAGGCATTTGGGCAGGAATTGAGGGTATTATTCTTTATAGAAATGGAGATGAACGAAAGTTTCTTATGATCGTTAATTTAACAATTGGAGTTATCACTTTACTATTGACAGTATGGATATGGCTAGAAACTTTGTTTAATCCCAACTTTATTAAAATGTAAATTATTTTCTACACCCTCACCATTTCATACAGAAAAAAATAAATTTTAGTATATAATCTATAGAAATTCTTATGATTAAAAACCTTGCCTT
>CAYIPM010000102.1:3192-3468 GCA_964365195.1 Candidatus Woesearchaeota archaeon | reverse complement strand
TCTTTCCCTAATAAGTCAACGACAAAATGGGGAGATATTAATGTCGTTGACTATATTGAAAAATTAAAAATTATTACTACTAAATAATTAATACTACACATACCTTTATAAAGCGTTTTTTATTAATAAAAATATGCCAAGAAAATTATCTGAAGAAATAAAAGAAGAAATCAGAACATTGCATTCACAGGGAGTGCATGTAAAAGAGATAGCCGAACAAACAGGAGTTTCTTATAGTTCAGTATGGGGTATAACAAAATTAACTGAAAAAGGTTT
>CAYIPM010000102.1:0-3092 GCA_964365195.1 Candidatus Woesearchaeota archaeon | reverse complement strand
CAAAACATACGGTGAATATTTAGAACATCTTGCACAACAAAAAGGTTTCAAAACAAGAGGTGAATATTTCGAACATCTTGCACAACAAAGAGGTTTCAAAACATACGGTGAATATTTAGAACATCTTGCACAACAAAAAGGTTTCAAAACATACAGTGAATATCAAGTACATCTTGCACAACAGAGAATTAATCCAGAAACAGGACAAGCATATGCATCTCGAACAGAATATCAAGAACATCTTGCACAGCAAAGACAAAAACATCCTAAAAATAAAGAGTTAAGCGGTTTAATAAATTTGAAGTTAGAGGAATTAGGAAGAAATCAATCGTGGCTGGCTGAGCAATTAGGCGTAAGCGGACAAACTGTTTCACAATATATTCAAGGAAAATCAATACCTTCTGAAAAAATAAGAAATAAATTGTCTTCTGTTTTAAAGATAGGAAAAAGAAAACTTGAAGATATTATTGAGAATAGTGATTAAAAGTAATTTTGTTATAATTTTATGATAGTTACATAATTTTAAATAATGTTCTATCTTTTTTATGTAATCGGTTGTCCTGGAAAGGATGTGACCGCGTGAGCCTCTGTTAGGCATTCAGCTATTAATGGGGAGAAAGGACTATAACTCTGCCTACGAAACCTGTGTCTCTTAAGCTTTGCGTCGTGGCACGAAGGAGATAACCTTTAAAATACATTGATAGGTTAAGATTGATTTCAAGAGGTGTTTAAGGCACTTCCTTCACCGAGTCCTATTCATAAAAAAGATGAAAAGAAAAAAGAGGCATTATGAAAGCAAAAAAATCACAGACTTCAATTAATGTTATTGTTGGAATATTATTAATATTTGGAGGAATAGCATATATATTAAATTTTAACGGGCTCGGTTTAGTGCTTGCATCTATTGGCCTGTTAATAGAAGCAATTGTCAATTGGGTGATAAAATGGTAGTTGAGTTAATAACAAAAAATGTTATAATCGGAGTGGTAGTTATATTATTAAATGTTATTCCTTTATTATTAAAAAAATATTCTTTAATTCCCATTACAGTTACTGTTTCAATATTACTAATGATAATTGGTAATTATTTTTAAAATATGGCGAAAAAGTTAAAAAAGAGAGTGAAAAAAAAGAGTATCAACGGAAGAAGTCCTAGCAATAAAAATAAAAAATCAAAGGTGCGAAAAATTCTTGCGTATTTGAAAAGCCGTGATCGTGGCGGAAAAATTTCTAAGAGCAAAAAAGTAAAAGGCAAGAAGAAAAGAAGGTAATTTTATTTCTTATCGTGTTTTATGTTATTATAGTCAACGACTTTAGTATTTCCCCAGTTTGTCGTTGACTAGATAGGGAAAGACGCGATTCTTTCACTATATATTCTTGATTATATGCATTTTTAAAAACTTGTATTCTTTCTCTGGTTATGGTCGTTGTATTAAGAAACACGGGGATTGTTACTTCTCTTGATGTTATAATAAATGAAATTATTTTTCATAAATTTTAATTTCATTTACTATAATTTTTCCACCGTTTCAATTGTGGAATAATCTCATGCGCTAATTTTGTTGCTTTTTCTTTTGGAAACTCCAATTGTGAAGTCATGTGTTGAATTGAAGAAGCAATCATTTCATCGACGGTAAGAGTTGGATTAGTGAAATTTCCTTGTTTAAAACAAAATTGACAATATTCTTTAGTGACTGAACCGTTGCTATTAGTACCAAAAAAATGTTCTGGCAAGGGAAAACCCAAAGGCATACCGCAACTTTGACAACGAAGTTTGTTCATGTATTATTAAATGAGGAAGGGTATAAAAAATTTCCTTTTTTATTATAGTCAAGGACATTGATATTTCCCCAGTTTGTCGTTGACTAGATAGGGAAAGACGCGATTCTTTCACTATAGAATTTTCAACGATTTTCTTTATTTCTTTCCAAATTTTTCTTCGTAGATTTTTTTTGCTTTTTCCAATGTTTTATAAGCTTCTTTTTTTCCTAAAATATGAGGAATAATTGCCCTTTTACCTTGCAGTTCTTTGTAAATCTCAAAAAAATTTTTTAATTCGAGAATCATATGTTTTGGAAGATCTGTAAGGTCTTGGTACTCTTCATAACGCGGGTCTCCTTCATAAACTGCGATTATTTTTTCATCGTTTTCTCCGTCGTCAATCATGCTGATGACTCCGATAACTCGTGCCTGTGCAAGTGTTAATGGAAATACCGGCTTATTTGTTAAAATAATAATGTCCATTGGATCATTATCATCCCATAATGTTCTTGGAATAAGACCGTAATCGCCGGGGTAATGCACTGATGAATATAAAAAACGATCCAATTTTAAAAGTCCAGTTTCTTTATCTAATTCATATTTAACTTGAGTGTCTTTTGGAATTTCAATTATTGCATTCACTTTTTTTGGAAAATCTTTCCCATAATCAATATCGTGCCATACGTTTTGAATCATTGTTAAAAATAGCGGGAGATGGATTTGAACCATCGACCTCCGGGTTATGGGCCCGGCGAGAACTCCAGGCTTCTCTACCCCGCTACGATAGGAAAAACACCAGAACATAATTTATAAAGGTAACTGTTTATTTTTGTGTATGAATCTTGATTTGAAAAATGAAAGTGATATTAATGCAAGGGGATTAAGTACTTTTTTTTTAATTGAAAAACATCAAAAGTGGGTCGAAGAAGTTTATTTAAGATTACCAAAAAAAATAAGAAAATTAATTGAACGTAAATATCTCATAGTTAATTATGCCCCGAATTATTTTTCAGATCAAACTGAAGCTGCTTATTTTATCATACCAAACCTTATAGAGTTCAATAAAAGATATTTTTCTTTCTTAATGAACAAAGAATTTTTCGTTGGAGTTTTTGTTCACGAATTAGGACATTTTTGTGCTCACAATTTAAATCCCCTTTTTCGTTATTTTTATTTACAAAAATATAAAAAATTTTCTAATTATGATCAAAAAGAAATGCTTGCAAATTTTTTAGCTTGTAAAATGGGCTTTGAAAAAGAAATAGATTTTGTTCAAGAAACATTAAGTTATAAGCTAACATGACAAAAATTCTCGGTATAGATGAAGCAGG
>CAYIPM010000101.1:0-3494 GCA_964365195.1 Candidatus Woesearchaeota archaeon | reverse complement strand
GGGGTTAGCACCTAAAAAGGCTAACCCTTTATACTTTATATACTAAAATTTATATCCGCGCATATAACCAAGAGCATCGCAATATTCTCTAAGACCCTCATATAATTCTCTGAAAATTGTTTTCAATTTTTATATTCAAAGGGTATGCTGCGTGCAGCAGCAATTGCTTCGCCAGAAGATTTAAAGAGACTTTGTGCCCGCAGTGTATTAACTTCTACTTTTTTTGCATATCCTTCACGCAGACTGTTTTCAAAATTATTCATAAAATTTTAAGTTCCCCCGACAGAACTATGCCGTTTGCTATATTATTAACAAGTTCAGGATTTTTCTTCTTTAAATTATCAAATTCTTTTTCAGAGAATAAATGCCATTGCACAGGTTTACAGAGTATTTTCTGAGAAGAATGAAAAGACAATTCTTTTACGATATTTGAGATAACACAAATATCGATGTCAGAATCCTTTCTGTCTTGTGCTTTTGCATAACTTCCAAACAAAACAATAACAGGAAAATCAAATTTTTTTTCAATGTATTCAACAATCTTAGATTCTCTTATCTTTTCAAGGTTATAATATAACTTGAGATTAAGATATTTTTTTGATAAAACACTACTATAAACAGGATATATATGACCATTTTTCTTTTGCAGAAAGCCCTCTTTGACAAATGCCACAAGGTATTGTCTCACAGTGGTATGATTTATCTTAATCATCCTCGATAATTCTCTAATAGTAAAATCTTTATGAGGGTCGTCAAAAAAAGGAGCAAATATGTTCAGTTTTGTTTCCATATGGAAATAAATATTTCCAGATGTTTATAAATGTTTACATGATGCATACAGATAAAGATATTTTGAAGGGTTAATAGAACATTATATAAACTTCCTCAACCTACAATTTTTATGGATACAAGAACATTCATATTTTTTATTTCAGCATTCGCGTTTATTATCTTTTTCGGAAATGTATTATACAGTATATTGGGTATAGGGAGTTTATTTTTTTCTTTTGGAAGTGATTGGGATGTTATTATATCTTTAATATCTTTCGTTATCATGCTATATCTCATTTATTCTAGAAGATAATTTTACTAAGAGTAAATAAGTTAATCTTTTTTATTCCATTTTATAAGATTACTCCATTCAGCAAGTACAAAACCTAAAATAAGAAGCCCTAGATTCATAAAGAGAAAATAAGCTTTCTCTTTTTCATAATTATGAGTATTCAATCTAAATTGAGAATTGCTCGATATTTTATTATTAGAGCCAGGAACTACGTAAATCTTGAGTACATTATTCTCTAAATAGTAATTGATATTTTCGTTACTATTATAACCAATATAATCGTTTACCCAACAAGGTTCACTACATCTATATTTATTTCCCAAATCAAACTTTGCGATAGCATTTCTATCTCCGCTAATATAATTATCAGATCCAGTAGAATCTTTGATATCATTAACTAAAACAAATCTCCCATTAGGATAAATCTTTTCTTCAAAACTTTTTAATCTTATATTAAATATTATTGATTCATTCCAAGAAATATTTTTAAACTGACAGTCTAAGTAATTAGAATATTCACTCTTATTATTAATGATACTGCAGTATTCTTTTTTTCCAAGAGGTAACGGAACTTGATAGATATTAGATAAAGTTAGGTTAGGAGGATCAATTATATAAACTTGTTTTGGAACTGATATATAGATTCTATAATCTTTGTTATATCCATTCCAATATCTAAATTTTAATTCTCCTTCTTGTTTTTCAAAATCATAAGAAAGTAAATAATCCCTTATATTCGCTTTGTTTACACCTACATCGCCAACGGGACCTATCCTAAACTCATTTAACTGATAAGGTAAAGTTAAATCAGGGGAAAAACTGATAAAAATAAGGGAAAGTCCTATTATAGATAATAAAATGATAATAAAGGTTTTCATTTCATTCACTTATTCACAAGCCAACTACGTCGCCTTTCCCACACTCATTTTTGCAACAGCCATGCCTGCTTTTACAAATGCACTAAATTGTTTTAAATTTTTGACCTCTAAAATTTTTTTGACAATCATCTTAGGTCTAAAATAATATTCTCGATATGCGGTCTGCTGCATTTTCACCATTAAATCAAATTTGCTCTCGCCATATTCAAACAGCGGTTCATTAAAGGCATTAAAATCTTCCCATTTTTGTGAAAATACTTTTCCATCGCGCGCAATTTTTTCATAGAGTGGTGAGCCAGGCACCGGCGTGTACACCTGAAATTGCGCAATGTTCAAATCAAGTTCTTTTGCAAAATCAATTGTCTCGCGCATTTCTTTTTCTCCTTCACCCTCATTGCCAAACATGAAAAATCCTTCAGTAATTAATCCTGCCTGTTTTGCCCACGTTACTGCTTGTTTAATTTGTTCCCGTGTCTCCCCCTTTCTCATTTTTTTCAAAATTTCTGGATTGCCTGATTCAATGCCGAATGCAACTAAATAAAATCCCGCCTTTTTCATGTGCTTGAGCATCGGCAAGTTCACGCGGTCTGCGCGAATCCCGTTTCCAGTTTTTAAAATAACGTCGTAATTTCGTTCAATCAATAAATCACAAATTTCTTTCACGCGCTGCGGCATAAATGTAAAATTATCATCAATAATATTAATTTCTTTCACGCCATATTTGTTGACAAGTTCATCAATTTCTGCCAAAACATTTTCAGGTGAGCGAAACCTAAATTGTTTTCCTTGTGTTCTAAAATTGCTGCAAAACGTGCAGCTATAAGGGCAGCCGCGTGAAGTCATCATCGTCGCGAACGGATAGCGTCGAACACCTGGTGTCCAATATTTATGAAGCGGCAATAAATCACGCGCAGGAAAAGCGAGTTTATCCAGATTTTGAATAAGTGGTCGCGGCGGCGTAACAATTACTAACCCGTTTTTATCGCGATATGACAATCCCATAATTTCGTGCACTGGTTTTCCACTGGCAAGTTCCAGCATGGTTTCTTCTGCTTCACTCACAATGCAATAATCAAGCGCAGCGCATTCTTTTAATGTGCGAATTGGTTCCATTGTCGGATGCGGTCCACCAACCGCAATTTTTGCATGAGGCAAAACTTCTTTAGCAATGTTTGCTAAATTATATGCTTCCATCACCGTGTTTGTCGTCGCTGCCATGGCAACAATATCTGCCCCGCTTTTCTGAATTGCGACCCGAGCCAAATCATCTTGATACCGCAATGCAGCCAAATCAAGAACTTGTACTTCAATATCATTCGCGCGAAGATGTCCGGCAATATAAGCCAAGCCAAGCGGCGGCAGAATCATAGTCGCCTCTTCAGAAACATAACTATATACTTTCAAATAATTCGGAGCAATTAATAGGACTTTCATGTTCACTCTTTGATACATAAGCAAATTGGAGGAGGTATTTAAGATTTGTGGGAGGAAAAAATGGGTAGTATACAGTTATTATTTCGTTTTTCTTTCTTTATCATGTTCGTCTAAAAAAT
>CAYIPM010000100.1:0-3524 GCA_964365195.1 Candidatus Woesearchaeota archaeon | reverse complement strand
AAAACCTTTAGTATACCACACACTAAAGTGTGTGGTTTGTTAGGTTTTCTGGATGCAAGAAAATTCTTTTTTTTTAATTGGGAATTTTCTGCACAGAAAATCATAAAGATTTTCTCGTGATCCAAAATTGAAAACTTTTAAACACGACTACATTCTAAAGAATGAGGTTTTCAATTTATGGACATTAGAAATTGTCGGTGCGCACAGACAATTTCTTTATCTCCGAGTTAAAACAAAGGGGGGTTAAAACCTGATTTTTCTGGATCTAAAAATAAAAATAATAAAATGAGATTGCGAGTTGTGCCGTTGAAAAATTCTAATTATAGTCAACGACTTTAGTATCTCCCCAGTTTGTCAAACAAAAAGCATTTTACTATCTTAAAATAAAATTTGAAAATGCTTTTTGTTTTGTTGACTAGATAGGGAAAGACGCGATTCTTTCACTATAGAGGACTTTGAATAACCCACATTTCCAAAGGAAATCTCTTCAAAGTCCTTCTTAGAGAGTTTTGAATTTGAGGTTTTTCAAAACCCTCTATAGAAAATTGCGGTTCAGAAATTTTGCAAGACCGCTGCAGCTTGCTTTCGGTTCGGTAGGAAATTTCAACGATTTTCTTTATTATTTCATCAAAATAATGTTTTATATCGGCCCTTAAAACATAACACTCCCTTGTATTATTCTGAGAGACTTTTCTTTTGAATATATCAAATCGTTCTAATGCCTTTAATGTCCCCTTTCCTTTTTTGATTGGCATGCGAATCGTAGATAAAACTTTTCTCAAAGAGTGGAACAATAATATTACAAAGAGCATGATGAACAACACGGTCTCTAAAAGAAGATTTGGATATTTTTCTTGTTTTAGGGTCTCGTAATGTGAATGTTTTAAGCTTACAGGGATAGTAAGTTTGTCTGACAAGTTCTTCCTGTAGTTTTAGTAAATTAGATGTAATATTTTTTTGAAACCTTTTTACATACCTTCTTTTTGTTTTTCCATTCTTGGCATTTTTCCATGCAAGAACAAGATTGTCGTAATTACAAATTTTAGAATAAATTTTCATTTTTCTTATCTACAACAATCTTTGCTGATAATACAAACCAAACGCCTTTAATGCCCGTTCGCGCAAATGCCAGAATTCTTTTTTCTCGACGGTGATAATTGAGCAAAGTTCTTCATATGCCTTATCTAATAACAGTTCTCTTTTGTGTGCATTGTCAACTAATTGATAAAGCAATAAATAATAAATGGGAATAATAATCCGCAGACCAACATCTTTCCAATTGAATAGCGGTTTAATAAAGAGCTCATCTTTTTTTCGTAAAACATTGACATAGCCAATATTCAGTGCATACTGGACAGGAAAAAAATTAAAGCCGAATTTTTGCTGCAAATACGGTTTAAAATAAACATAGGGCAAGAAATTATTAATTGCATCAATAACATTTTTTCCATCACTCATTTTTTTTATGTAATATTCAAAAACAATGAGTAAATCTCCCAGTGCCTCTTTCCACAATTTCTCATGATCAACATCAAAAGAAAGTTTTAATTTAAAATTTGTTGCGCGGTCAACTTTCATTCCTAAATCTTTTATTTTTTCATATAAGTCCGGAAAATCTTTTTTATACATTTGATTAAATAGTTTGTTGCGTTCCCATGCCGACGGTGCAAATGTTTTGTTAAGAATTAATAATGCCTCGCATATTGACAGGTATGCCTTATGGCTCCAGAAAATGTTGATTTTTTTTTGGTCAAGTGCATAGGTTTCACGTAAGCCCAAAAGCATGGTGTGCAGTTTATTAAATAAATTTCGTAATCCTTCAGAGAGAGGGATTTCACTCTGCATAATAGTCGGAATTTTATTTAAAACTTGCGTATCACCGTCGATAACAATGCTTTTGTATTTTAATTCATAATAGCGCTGTGTTTTCATTAATGTAGAAAGTTGATTCATTGGAATGCACCGAACATCAACATGAAAAAATGTGCGTCTATCATATTCACTTTCAGGAAAATAAGCAATTTCTTCACCGCCCATGTTGATTGCCTTTGAGGCATTATGGGAAATTCTATCAAGTTCTTTTTCAGATAATCTTTCGCGAGTTACAATATAAAAATCAAAATCATTAAACGGTACTGGCTTGCCATTAATAATTTCAACACTGCCTTCACCTTTTCCAAATCCACCAAATAAGATAATTGCAAGCGGATCAGCATCTTTTTTAAAACTCACAATAATCTTTTTCAGATATTCTTTTTCAATGTAGTTGTCAACAGCCCCGCCATAAATAGTATAAGTTCCCATGGGTAATGTTTCAAAAAGAAAATAAGAGTTTAAAAGCTATGCTTTAGTGAATAACATAATTTTATTTTGATGCATTATTTAAAATGTGGCAAGCCGTATCGATCACCATATTTTATAGAAAATTTATGGCGCAGTGCTTCAACATAAATTGCTTTTTGATTATCCTGATTTGGTTGTGTTGCATGTTGTATACTGTCTTTAAAATCTTCCATAAATGTTTCACGACGTGGTTCGGGAACAGATGTATAGCGGCTTCCTAATGTTTGCGTAAAGCCGCTTAATAATTTTCCAAAAAATGTTGCAGGTGTTCGATGCCCACCGCTCACGTTCAGAAAGCCAATAGAATGATTTTCTTTTGAATAAGGATGCTGAAATTTTTTCCCATGAATATGTTCAAAATAAAATGCGCCTGATGGCTCATTTGTTCCCAATAAATCATGTATGCCGCTGTATCCGATGACAAAATCAAGATGATGTAATAAGTCTGGCTTTGCATCAAGCACTTGTTCAAGATGTTCAATACACGAGGGAAGCATAAGTCCAAGAATGCATCTATGTCCAAATGTTTGTTGTAAAACAACTTCTCCGCAACTATCCTCAAGATTTTTTTCAAAGGGCACATTGTATGCAAGAAACGTAACAGGTATTTCTTTCAATGTTGTTTGTATTTCCTGCGCCTTCACAAAATAAATTGCATGATGCGGATCATAGACCGCTTTTCCGTTCTCTATCAGTTCTAGGCCCCATTTTCTCTCTCCCATAGAAATAAATTCTTCATATCTTTTTTCATCCGGCCGAGCATTAGGAATCGCGACAATGCCTCTTTCTTTTAAATTCCGTCGAGCAATTTCGGCAATATGCTTGTAGCTATAAACAAGAAGCTGACCATTTTTTGGTCGTTTTGCAATCCAATGTTTGCCGTCAAAGCGAACCATGAAAAAGAAAGATAAAGTGTATTTATAAAATTAATAACAATAAAATATATCTTTTCTGATGACTAGAATAATTTTTATTATAATTTTTGGGTTAATATCTCTGCATCTTGCTGCGACAGAGATAGTGAAAGACATAAGTCTTTCCCTCATAAGTCAAAGACAAAACAGGAAATATAAATGTCTTTCACTATAGCAAAGTTTTAGGCAATTTATTTATTAGAATTTTTGGGTTAATACCCCGCAGCTTGTGAGTTATTTCGTTTTAGTAAAATTAAAAAATAAAAA
>CAYIPM010000099.1:0-3538 GCA_964365195.1 Candidatus Woesearchaeota archaeon | reverse complement strand
GGTTAGAAGTGAAGAGATTATCCTAGCAGAGCTGCCCGCAGGGCATTAACTTGTTAAATTATAGTAAAAGACATAAGTTTTTTACCATATTTGCAAGTTTTTTCCTAATATGTCAAAAACAAAACGGGGAAATATAAATGTCTTTGACTATAAAAATAAAGAATAATAGACTGCAATTAATATTATAAACAATTTTTATTCATCTTATGGATGATCAATGAGAATATCGCACATTCCCGAGTTATTAATCTCTACGATGTAACAGGGGTGACTCCATTAGCGGGCATTCAAGATTATACAGAAGGAATTTATAATAAAGATCCCTCGCTTGACCATGATGTTGCCCAAAAAAATCAGCATAATTATTTATTAGATGAAATAGGAGCGCATAAAGGATTTAGACTTCTTGACGTCGGGTGCGGTCTTGGAACTCTTCTTAAAACCGCCGCAGAAAGGGAGGTAATAGGAAAAGGAATAACTATTTCGCAAGATCAAGCAAATAAATGTAGAATAAAAGGATTAGATGTTGAACTGTACAATTATAGAAAATTGCCAGAAGAATGGAAAGGAAAATTTGACGGCATAATCGCAAATGGTTCTTTAGAACATTTTTGTCAGCCAGAGGATGCATTACAAGGAAAACAAAATGAGGTTTACAGAGAAATGTTTCAAATTTTTTCAAATTTATTAGATCCCCAGTCACAACACCAAAAACTGGCAACAACTACAATTCATTTTTCTCAAAATCATATTGATCCACAGAAATTTTTACGTCATCCTTTTTTACAGTTATTCAATGAGGTAGGATTTCACGCAGCTATTCTTAATCGAGGATATGGCGGCTATTATCCAATAAAAGGTCAACTAGAAGAATGTGCCACAGATCATTTTATACTAGAAAAAGAAATTGATGGAACCCAAGACTATATGCTAACCTCTGATTACTGGTGTAACCAATATAATAAGGCACTTTTTCATAACAAAAAATTCATAAAAGAATTAACAAAACATTTTATCAAAAAACCATTTCATACATTGTGGACAACAATGAGTTTTGTTGGATGTGAATCTTGGCCCTGGCAATTTAGAGGAAATAATCCACCCACACGATTATTTCGACACACCTGGCAAAAAATATAAAATTATTTTTTTTCCGCCTCTTTTTTAATTTCTTGGAGAGTCGCAATATCGCGAGAATTTCTATCATCCCGTAATCGAGTTATTCTTGGAAATCGTAAAGCATACCCCGAAGAATACGTCGGTGATTTTTGAATATTCTGATACACAATGCTAACAACAAGTTCCGGTTTCACATGCACACTTCTTCCATGTTCACTGGTAACAAACGGCTTTAATTTTTTAGTGAGTTCGACAAAAGATAAACCCTCACTCTCTTTTTCTTTTAATCCTGTCGACACTTTGCCGATTTCAAGCAGATTTTCTTTATCGCGGCATGCAACAGTGTATGAAGTGAGCCAGCCGGCACGTTTGCCTGTGCCATATTCTGCAGCAACAATAACTAAATCAAATTCGTTATCAATCGGTTTTATTTTAACACCATAGCCAACGCGAGCGCCGGGCTTATATGGCGCCTCTAGATTTTTCATCATAATTCCTTCCTCGCCATTGGCAAGTGCCTGGATATAAAATAGTTCAGCTTTTTTTTGCTCATCGGTAATAAGCGCTATCGACGGCTGAATCTTGTAAGATTGTTTTGCAACAATTTTTTCCAGCAGTTTCCGTCGCTGTAAAAAAGGATATTTAAGTAATGAAACGCCATTATGATACAAAATATCAAATACATTTATTTCAACCGGCAATTCTTTTTGCAATTTTTTAATTTCGTATTTCCGTTTTATGCGCTGGCTCATGTCCTGAAACGGTCTATATTTTTTTGTCTGGGGATCGTAACCAACAGCCTCACTGTCCAAAATAAAACTTTTTCCCGTGACAAATTTTGCGACATAATCAGTGACTTCAGGAAACTGTTTTGTGACATTGTCTAATCGTCGGGTAAATAAAGAAATAGTTCCTTTTTCATCTTTAGTGATAAGCATGCGAAATCCATCGTATTTATAATCTAAAAGTGCGGGCCTGCCAACGCGATTAAATCCTTCTTCAATGCTTGACTCTTTCAAAAAAAGCATGACTTTAATTGCTCTGCCTGGTAGCAAATTCATCCTTTCTAAAAAAGATAAACCTTTGCATGCCTCTTCAAAAACAACGCGCCAATCGTTTGAAATATCATATGCTTCTTGAATAATGGTGATTGCTTCTTTTATTTTTTCAGTATCATCATAAAAAAAACAAGCGCGCGCAATTGCATCACGCATTGTTCCTGCTGCAACACCGACGCGTAAATCTACAAGCAATGTTCGAACAATATATTTTGCTTCCAGTGCGCCAGCAGGCGCAAGTAATTCACAAATAAGGGAGAGCTTTTTTTCAACAGCTCCGTTTCCTTCAAGAGTCGGCAATCGCTGCAAATTTTCCAAAACTTTTTTCACTGATAAGCGCACAGAAAAAAGCGTGTTCTGTCTTTTTTTTGAAGTGATATGTTCTGCAACCATGCCCAAATCGCCAAACTTTTTCCAATAACTGACAATTTCTCCGTTGGTAATGCCCCCGGATTTTGCTAACGCTTTAATCACTAATTTTTCAGAAATGCCCAATTCTTTTTCAGAATAATCTGGAAAAACTTTTCCTTGCAACAAATAAATAATATCATTCTCCTCATTCTTTTTTAGTTTTTTCAAAAACGCCGCCAATAGTTCAACTTTTTTCAATCGGGACTGATTTTTTTCCAAGTCCGCATACATCTCGCATAATTCTTGATATAACATAATAAAAATAATAGTTATGCTAAGTTTTTAAACTTTGTAAAAAAGGTTTTCACAAAAAAATTCATACAAAAGATTATAAATTAAAACTGTATGAATAAAAAATGATAGATTATTTACATATATCAAAATTTCAAGAATTACAAAGCTCAGGATTAGAAGAAATAATGAGCAAAAATATAAAAGGATTTTTTTCAGGAATGATGGGCACAACAATAACTTCTTATTTTCTTAAGAATTATTTTAAAATTCCTCAACTTACGAAAGAAGAAAAAATAGGTATTTCCACATTCACTGCAGTGAGTTTTACTCTCTTCGTCGATTATAGGATCCTAATAGGTATATTTGCCGGATGTTATCTTGGATTTGCTATTAGTGAATTAATAAATAAAAAAATAACTATAGAGAGTTTTGAATAACCTCAATCTTAAAACTCTCTAAGAAGGACTTTGAAGAGATTTCCTTCGGAAATTGGGGTTATTCAAAGTCCTCTATAGTAAAAGACATAAGTTTTTTACCATATTTGTATATCTTTTCCTAATAAGTTATAGTAAATGAAATTAATCTTTGGATATTTTAATTTCATTTCCTAAATCTCCAAACATAATGTTTGTAGACAAAGACAAAATGGTCAAATATTAATGTCGTTGACTATAGAGAGTTTTGAATAACCTCAATCTTAAAACTCTCTAAGAAGG
>CAYIPM010000098.1:0-3670 GCA_964365195.1 Candidatus Woesearchaeota archaeon | reverse complement strand
ACTGCGAGTTGCGTCGTAAAAATTCTAATTATAGTCAACGACATTAATATTTGACTGATTTGTCTTTGTCTACAAACATTTTGTTTGGAGATTTAGGAAATGAAATTAAAATATCCAAAGATTAATTTCATTTACTATAACTTATTAGGAAAAGACGTACAAATATGGTTAAAAATTTACGTCTTTTACTATAGAGAGTTTTGAATTTGAGGTTTTTCAAAACTCTCTATAGAGAATTTTGAAAATTTTGCAAAATTCTCTATAAGTTTATATATATTATCTGATTAGAATATATATGAAAAAAGAGCGCATCGGAAAGATTATTATTGTGATTATCGGATTATTGCTTATTGTGTCTTCTCTTGGAAAATTTTTTGCACCCGTGCAAACTATCGATGCATTCACTAAATGGCGGCTGCTTGACTATCTTATTTTTATTGGCATTACTGAATTACTCATTGGCGTATTTTTACTGATTTCTCGGACTAGCAAGCTAGGATTTTATTTAGCGTGCGCATATTTTGGCGGGGCCATTGTTACGCATTTAAGCGTGCATGAGATTAACTATATGCTCATACCTATTGTGATTTTATTTATTTTATCGATAGGATTTTTACTGCGCTCGCCAGAGTTGTTTCGATAATTTTTTTAGAAAGATTTTTAATACTATCTCCTTCTTTCATTTTATGAAAAAACAATTTCCACACTTACATGAAAAAGCGATTTTATCGCCGATGGCAGGCGTAACTGATGTTGCATTTCGCGCATTATGTAAATACTATGGCGCGGCATTAACCTGTACCGAATTTATTAACAGCACTGCGATTAATCGAGGCGGAAGAAAAACAATGGAAATGCTCAAAACTGACGCGAGTGAAAATCCTTGCGCAATTCAATTATTTGGAACTAATGAGAGTGAGGTTGTAAAGGCGGCACTATTTGTCGAGGATGATTTTGACATTATTGACATTAATTGCGGTTGTCCTGCATGGAAAGTCATTCGGGGCGGGGCAGGAAGCGCGCTGCTTGAAACACCGCAAAAAATATTTGACTTAGTACAAAAATTAAATAATGCGGTGCATAATCCGATAACAGTAAAAATCAGGATTGGTATCAATGAAAAAAATATTAATGCGGCTGCGATTGCACAACTCGTTGAAAGAGCTGGCGCTGCTGCACTTGCAATTCATGGCAGAACACAACAACAAGGATACGGCGGCAGAGCAAATTGGGATATTATACAAAAAGTTAAACTAGCAGTTTCTATTCCTGTGATAGGCAACGGCGATGTTTTTACGCCGGAAAATTTTAAAGAAAAATTAGAATATTCTGGAGTGGATTATATTATGATTGCGCGGGGAGCAATGGGCAATCCGTATATTTTCAAACAAATTAATGATTATTTATCGACGGGAAAATTTGATGAGAAAGATGTTATTGAACAATTTTTTGAATATTTGGCATTAGCACGCAAACATTGCATTACCTTTTCACAGATAAAAAATCAGGCAGTGATGTTTACAAAAGGCGTTGTTGGAGGCGCTGAATTACGCCAGAAATTAACGCGATGCAAGAATGAAGATGAATTGACGGAGTTGTTGGAAAATTATAGAGAGTTTTGAATAACCTCAAATTCAAAACTCTCTAAGAAGGACTTTGAAGAGATTTCCTTCGGAAATGGGGGTTATTCAAAGTCCTCTATAGAAAAGGAAAGACTTTAAAAATAAGTATAAGCGGATAATTATATGTTTAACCTTGAACTTGATCGCGTTATCAGTGAAATTAAAAAACGAAAACCTAAACAAGTTTTGTTGCAATTACCTGATGGTCTTAAACAGAAAGCAGGTTTTGTCGTCGATGTAATTGAAAAAGAAACTGAAGCGCACGCGTTTATTTTATTTGGCAGCTGTTACGGCGCCTGTGATTTGCCACTTGGTCTTGATATTCTCAAAATTGACTTGCTCATTCAATGGGGACATAATCGATTTTTTAAGGAGAAATGGTAAAAAATAAAATGAAACTTTTATATGTCTGTCGCGCAAATGTGGGAAGATCGCAAATGGCAGCTGCGTATCACAATCATATTTATAGACGATACGGAATAGCAGACTCTACTGGAACGTGTATTCCGCAAGGAAAAAATTTAGTAAAAGATGTTGAAGATGCTGATTTGGTAATACAAATTATGCAAGAAGATAAAATTGATATTTCACAAAATCAACTGAAACAATTATCTGTTACCATGTTACCCTATTATGATAAAATAATTGTCATGGCTGAAAAAGAAACATGTCCTGATTTTTTAAGAAATAGTATACAATCTGTTTTATATTGGAATATAGAAGACGCGAAAGGAAAAGATTTTGAAACAACGCGGAGAATCAAAGATGAAATAAAACAAAAAATTGACGAGGAATCAGAAAAATGGTAGAATTATTTTTTGTTGAAGCTATCTATGAAGGTGACATTTCTGTAACTGCGAAATTAAAAGAATATTTGCTAGAGAAAAAGCCGAAAATGCTTGCACTTTTTGCATCTGTGCAATTTGCACATCTGGATAATTTTAGAAAAGAAATTGAGAAAATGGGCATTAAAATAAAAACTACAAAGGCAAAACGAACTGCAAAACCATTACAAATTTTAGGATGCGATTCATATAACGATTCTTTTCAAGAAGATATTATAAGTGAGAGTGATATTATTTTATATGTCGGTGATGGTCTGTTTCATCCCAAGGCATTATTGTTAGCACAAACGGGTGTGAAAAAAATTAAGCCGATTGTTCTCTATGATCCTATTGCTCAAACGGTAAAAGAAATTTCTTATAAAGATATTGAAAAACAATTGTTGCGCGCAAAGGCAAATATTAGAAAATTTATGAATGCCGATAGCATTGGCATTTTAGTGACGATAAAACCAGGGCAGCAATATTTTACTCTTGCAAAACAATTAAAGGAAAAACTTATAAAACAAGGGAAAAAGGCATATATTTTTATTGATAACACCATTGATTTGAAGGGATTAGAAAATTATCCGTTTGTTACAGCATGGGTTAATACTGCGTGTCCACGTATCGGTACGGACGACATTGTGAATATAACGCAACCGATGATAAATATTAGAGAAGCGTTTGATCCGGTGAAGGTGCTGGAAATGTTGGAGAAATAAAGAAATTGTCTAAAATTTCGCTATCTGCAGCAGCAAGCTGTACAGGAGTATTCCGCGAAATTTTTGTTGTGCACCGACAATTTCTAATTTTCAAATTGACAACGCAGCAAGCTGCGGGGTATTAAACCCAATTTGAAAATAATCACGAAATTCTAATCTTCACTGTGCCTTTTTTTATTTGACATTGACAGGCGAGTCGTTCTGTTGCTGGCATCATATGATCTTTTTCGTTTTGTGTGAGTGGTGTTAAATTTTCCATTCCCTCGACTACATCCATGCGACAACTGGTGCACATGCCATCTTGACAGGCAAAAATTACGCCGACGTCTTCTGCTTGAGGAATAAGCGGAGCATTATCCTGTACAGTTATTTCTTTTTTTGAGTCAATGTTAATGAGTTTTGCCATAAATTATAAGAATGAATTTTGTTTAAAAATGTTTAGATGATTAAGGCTCCATCCCACATAGAATTCCCTTAAGGGAATTCTTAATGATACATTAAT
>CAYIPM010000097.1:0-3713 GCA_964365195.1 Candidatus Woesearchaeota archaeon | reverse complement strand
CACCTCCTTTTATTTAAGAAATATTTTTGGATTATTTAATATGGGATGGAGCCTTTTCTAAGCAAAAATTTAAATAATCTATTATTCATAATATAAGTGATGGGGTGAAGTTAACATGATGCGCTTTTCGCCACAAACCTATCGAAAAATTTTTCAAGAAGTTTTATCCCCGCTTGATATAACAATTAATGGCGACGGTCCGCACGATATTCAAATCCATAATCCTTTGTTTTATCAGAGAGTTCTTTCAGACTGTTCTGTCGGATTAGGTGAATCCTATATGAATGGATGGTGGGATGTACCGCAACTAGATAGTTTCTTCGCTAGATTAACAAAAAATAAACCCTTAATTCCTTTCACATCAACAACTGCTTTTTATTACGTAAAGAATTTATTAACAACAACATCTCGCATAATAAAACAGTCGATTATCAACGGTCAGAATAAAAAACATTCGCACAAAGTTACAGAGCAGCATTATGATCTGGGTAATGAGTTCTATAAGGCAATGCTCGACCCTTTCATGCAATATACCTGCGCATATTATAAGATAGATAATGACTATCTAAATCAGGCGCAAGTAAATAAATTAGACCTTGTCTGCAAAAAATTGCATCTGCCGCAAAAAGTCCAGCCCTTAGAAAAAGTGCTTGAGCTTGGCTGCGGTTTTGGCGGATTTGCAAATTTTGCGACGACAAATTACAATTGTGAAGTTGTTGGTTATAATATTTCAAAAGAACAGGTAACATTTGCGCGTCAATTTAATCAAGATTTGCCGTTTATTATTCGTGAAGAAGATTATCGCAATGCAGTTATAATAGAACCTCGCTTTTCATTTGATAAAGTTGTTTCAATCGGTTTATGTGAGCATATCGGTCCAAAAAATTATAAAACACTTATGCAAACAGTAGATGCTTGTTTAAAGACAGAAGGACTTTTTTTGTTGCATACGATCGGAAGAAATACGTCTATGCTTCCAGGCACGGCAGATAGGTGGACGACAAAGTATATTTTTCCAGGCGCGCATGTGCCGTCGGCAGCGCAAATAACAAAATCAGCAGAAAAATTATTTCGTTTAGAAGATGTACATAATTTTGGACATGATTATGATAAAACTCTCATGGCTTGGTTTACTAATTTTGATAAAAGTTGGCCAACACTTAAAGAGAATGTGGGAGAATCAATCTATCAGACGATGCATCATACTTGTAAAGAGTGGCCTGCGTTTTCCGATGATAAAGGCGAACGATTTTATCGTATGTGGAAATATTATCTGCAAAATTGTGCAGGGGCATTTCGTTCAGGTTCGTTGAATCTCTTTCAATTTGTTTTTTCAAAAAGAAATCAATCAAAAAAATATATTTCGGTAAGATAAAATGGATGAATATGCATTGTATAAAGTAAAAAAAGAAAGAGTAGTGCAGCAAATGCAGAGAAATATCAGAGAAATAAAATGTGCCCGTAATCAAAGAGAACATGCGCAGGTCGCTTTAGAAAAAACTACAACAAATTTATTTAGATATAAAGAAGATGCGCCGATGCTGCATATATCCTTATCTGATTTTAATCATATATGTTCCGTTGATACAATAAATAATATTGTAGAAGGAGAAGCAAGAACGACTTATGATGCGCTCTCGCGCTTTCTCTTGCCGCTTGGCTATATGCCTGCAGTTGTTCCGCAATTAAAAACAATTACCCTCGGCGGAGCAGTTGCTGGCGGAGGCATAGAATCTTCCTCATTTAAGGAAGGATTTGTTCACGAAACAATCCAAGAATTGGAAATTCTTACCGGCACTGGAGAGGTACTAACCTGCAACAGAACAAATGAGCATAAAGATCTTTTTTTCGGTTTTGCAAATTCATATGCTACACTAGGATATGCGTTAAAAATAAAGGCAAAAATAACTCCAACAAAACCTTTTGTAAAACTAAAACATTTGCGATATGCAAATAAAAAAGAATATTTCTCTGATCTGGAAAAAATATGTGTGGGAAAGAAGGTTGATTTTGTCGACGGAACAGTGTTTGGTTTTGATCAGATGTATATAACAACCGCGCAGTTTGTGAATGATGCTCCACAGACAAGTGATTATACATTTGAGAATATTTATTACAAATCAATACAAGAGAAAGAAAATGATTTTTTATCAACATACGATTATCTTTGGCGCTGGGACACAGATTGGTTTTGGTGTTCGAAACATCTTGGCATGCAGAATAAGCTTGTAAGAATGCTCGTAGGTAAAAACAGATTAAATTCGCAGACATATATGAAAATAAAAAATTGGAATAATGCGCATAATTTTTTTTCAAGATTTTTCTCTTCATCACAAAAAAAAGAGGTAATTATTCAGGACGTTGAAATACCTATTAAAAATGCAGAGGAATTTCTCAGTTTTTTCATAGGGGAAATAGGAATAATGCCGATATGGATTTGTCCTGTCCAAAATAAAACAGATGTTTTTCCATTATATGAAACAAAACTAGACACGCTTTATGTTAATTTTGGTTTTTGGGATATGATTCCAACAACGCAAGAAAAAGGATTTTTTAATCGTCGCGTAGAGCAAAAAGTAGAGGAGCTTCAAGGAAAAAAATCACTCTATTCAGATTCGTTTTATCGACAGGAAGAATTTTGGCAATTGTATGGCGGCAGCGCCTATTGGCAGCTCAAGGAAAAATATGATCCAAATCATGTTTTTCCTGATCTGTATGAAAAATGTGTTTTAAAAAAATAAAAAGTAAAAATTTTATTCTCTTCTCAAAAATTTATTTTGTTCTCTCAAATCCTACAAGAATATGTCCAGGAAGTTTTGGCCGAACCTTGGTAAAAAATCGCCGAATTTTTGAAATATTCTCTTCGCCGTTAAAGTACACAGTAAAAATAGGGTGATTTTTTTTAACAATTGCCGCGCGACCTTCTGGCGTTCCAAAACTTAATTGCATTCCTGTCTGGATTCTCTCTCCCTTGCTTCCGCCGGAGAACACGCGGTTATTTCGTAAAATATTATGGGGATAGGTGTTGCAGCGAAGAAAAAAATTCGTTTGAAATAACACGGTCAAATCCTTATTCAACGATTGTCGAACTGCCTCAAGCGCAAGATCGCGAATTTGTAAATCATTTCCGCTGATTAATGATAAATTCATTTTGTATTTTCCCGCAACAAATCCATTGTAGTCGCCCATATTAAATTTTACAATTTTCTGCGACGGAATCATTTTAATATAACTTTTTTGTGTTTGCTTGCTTTTTCGGGTATATACCGAAACTATTTTCTTAGAATATGCAGATGCTTTCCGTACAATGGTCATTTTACGCTATCTCCACCGGATTATTTCTGGCTTGTCCTGGTAAACCTTTTTCAAAAATTGCGCGCACAAGACCTTTGTTGCCGTGCGTTCCAGAAATTGTTCCGGCAATTTTTTTCCCGGCAGGCGAAGTCCATACAACTTTTTTGCCAATAAATTTTGCCGCAAGCGCTTTGCTGACAGCTCCAACATCGACGATAAAATGTCGTTCATGAATTCTTCGTTTGCTTCTGCGAAATTGTACAACTTTTCCAGCCATGGTGTTTTATTTATTCTATATAAAAATGTTTTTAATAAATTTCAGAGAGAAATCAGGTTTTTAAATGTTTATAGTTTTTATTTTATTTGTAGTATACAGTTATTATTTCGTTTTTCTTTCTTTATCATGTTCGTCTAAAAAA
>CAYIPM010000096.1:0-3833 GCA_964365195.1 Candidatus Woesearchaeota archaeon | reverse complement strand
AAGGACTTTGAACAGATTTCCTTCGGAAATTAGAGTTATTCAAAGTCCTCTATAGTAAAAGACGTAAATTTCCCCCCATATTTGTACGTCTTTTCCTAATAAGTCAAAGACAAAAATGGTGGAATATAAATGTCTTTGACTATGTCGGACGTTGTAAACTTGCAGAATTCTATTTATTCAAACTTCTCTATAGAAACCTTAGGCGTGCTGTCCTTCAATTGCAAGATATGCTTTCATGCTGTTAATAACTTCGTTCACTTCTTCGAAAATTTTTACTTCGTGATCTTCTATGCGCTGTTTTATGATATATTCATCGTAAAGCTCTCGCAGGTACGCGAGGTATGATTTTTTCCAAACATTGTCAGGATCTTTAATTAACTCTGCAGTAAAATCAATCTCTGTTGATGCAGAGTCCATTGAGATTTCTTCACCATCTTTTTTTACTTTTACTTTTGTCAATCCCTGCACCAGCCAGCGCAGTGTAAGTGAAAATTTGAAATAACTTGAAATGTTTTTATTTGCTTTCCAGGTTATCTCGACGTTTTTTGCATCGGGACTCTTTTTTGTTTCCGCATACTTACTTTCAACGACGTCATAGCCCTCCTCCATGAGCAAGTCATACAGAAATTCGTAAAAATCCTTGAAATTAAAAACACCAGATTGTTTGACTTTTCCCTTAAAGACACGATCGCTTTCTGCCATATTACGACTGAGCTTCTATTGCCAGGAACGATTTTGTTTGTTTGATCATTTCGCTTACTTCTTCAAACAATTTTATTTCGTAATCGTCGAGCCGTGAGCGAATAATGTAGCGTTCGTAGAGCCCGCGTAAAAATTTTGCAAAAGGATTATATTCCCACCGATTTTGTATATCGCGCACTAGAATTGCCTCAAATTTTATTTCAATAGTACCATGATCCATAATAATCTCTTCACCATCCCGCTTTACTTTTACTTTTTTTAATCCTAATGCAAGCCAATACAATGTTATTTCAAATCGAAAATAATCGGAAACACTTTTTACTGCGGTCCATTTTATTTCCACATCCTTTGAATCCCCTTTTAATTTTTCCACATATTTATCTTCAAAAATATCATAATTTTGATCTGAAAGATAGTCATATAAAAATTCGTAGAGATCTTTGAAATTAAAAACCCCTGTTTGTTTTACTCTGCTTTTGTACACTTTGTCTTTTTCTGCCATAGCAACTCTTTTCTATTTAATAATACAAGAGTGTATATAAAGATTTTCTCTAGATTGAAATAAGAATATATAGATTATACTTACAGAATATTTTAAAGGTGATAAACGTTTAAGTATTTATGAATTTACAACCTATTTTATATTGTTTAACAAAAAAGAAAAAAGATGGCACTTATCGAGGTGAAAAAATTGGAGTTGTTAGAGAATCATTTTCTTCCTATGCTAAAGGAGACCTTGTTTTATTTGATCTCTATAAAGATAATTACTGTAGCGTAGAAAGTCCTTTCTCCGCAGAAGAAATTGAACAACACAGATTGAAAGAATCACTTCTTACAACTTGCAGAGTAATTATCGGTGTTCCACAAAAGTATATTGAAGAAATAGTTTTATAATACTCATGACAGATCATAAACAACCATTATACATTCTGCCTGAAGATACGCAGCGCATGCTTGGAAGAGACGCACAGCGTAATAATATTCTAGCAGCAAAACTTGTTGCAGATACAATAAAAACGACACTGGGACCAAAGGGCATGGACAAAATGCTTGTTGATGCAGCAGGAGACATTACAATTACCAACGACGGCGTGACTATTTTGGAAAAAATGGAGATTGAGCATCCTGCAGCAAAGATGATGGTTGAAATTTCAAAAACGCAGGAAGAAGAAGTTGGCGACGGAACAACAACTGCAGTGATGCTTGCAGGAAAATTGCTTGAAAATGCTGAAAAACTTCTTGATATGAAAATACATCCGTCGGTGATAACCAAAGGGTATGCATTGGCTGCAGAAAAGGCGCAGGAATTTTTGATGGCATCAAGCATTGCAGTTAATCCTGAAAAAGAAAGCGATCAATTATTATTAAAACAAATTGTCTATACTGCAGTGACCGGCAAAGCAGCAGAAAGTGTCAAAGAAGTTTTTGCTGATATTATCGTGAAAGCAGTACAGCAAGTTTTTGAAAATGGGGCAGGTGATCCTCGGGCAATTACTATTGTTAAAAACAAAAGCGGTGGCATTGAATCAACGCGGCTTGTATCAGGCATTGTCGTTGACAAAGCACGCGTTTCTATGGACATGCCTTTACAGATTCGCAGCGCAAAAATTGCTTTAGTAAGTGAATCCTTAGAAATAAAAAATATAAGCGACGCAAAAATATCCATTCATTCGCCGGATCAGTTGCAACAATTCTTAGACAGAGATGAAATAGTTTTGCGAGAGATGGTTGATTGCATTAAAAAATCAGGAGCAAATGTTATTTTTTGTCAGAAAGGAATTGACGATATTCTTCAATATTATCTAGCACAAGAACAAATTTATGCCTGTCGCAGAGTAACAAAGTCTGATTTAGAAAATTTATCAAGAGCAACGCATGCAAAAATTGTAAGCACAATCCATGAACTTAGTGAGAAAGAACTAGGGATAGCGGGCCTTGTTGAAGAAATAAAACACGGAGAGGAAGCATTCACCTACGTTCAAGAATGTAAAAATCCTCGGGCACTCACAATTATTATTCACGGCGGCAGCGAACATGTGATGGATGAAATGGAGCGCGCCATTAAAGATGGCATTGGCGACGTCGCTGCAGTGTTAAAAGATAAAAAAATTGTTGTGGGCGCTGGTGCCATTGAAATAGAATTAAGCAAAAATTTGCGCGCATTTTCTCAAACACTGGCTGGCCGCGAACAATTGGCAGTACAGGAATTTGCAAATGCCTTGGAATTTATTCCGCTTACCTTAGCAGAGAACGCGGGTTTAGATCCTATCGACGTATTAACAGAATTAAAATCGCATCACGATAGAGGTGAACATAATTTTGGCATCAATATTTTCACCGAAAAAGTTGAAAATGTTTTAGAGAAAGGAATCATTGAACCGATGCGCATAAAAAAACAGGCAATTTCTTCTGCAAGTGAAGTTGCAATTATGATTCTGCGCATTGATGATGTACTTGCCTCAAAAACTTTGTCAAATGGGAATACTTCGACGACAGGCAAAGGTTATGAGGGGATGGAGTAAAAAAATGGTGCTTATTGAACTTGCACAGAAAAAGAAACCAAATATGTTAGGGGTGGCTGTTAATGAAATAATACTCCATATTAACTATAGAGAGTTTTGAAAAAACCCATACTCAAAACTCTCTAAGAAGGACTTTGAAGAGATTTCCTTCGGAAATTGGGGTTATTCAAAGTCCTCTATAGCAATCCGATTGCTCATTTAGGATTATTTGAGGCATATGATTTTCAAGAAAGAAAAATTACTTTAAGAAATGTTGTTAAAATATATCCAATTATTCCTGACAGCAAACTAGCCATTCTACAATTTAAAAAGGATAGTGCGATCTCTAACACTTATCAATTAAATCATAAATCTTTTATTTATGCGAGAGAAAGTATTATTACTTTTTTTAGCGAATGTAAATGGTTTAGTCAATATGCAGATATGATACGTGATCCTGTTCAACGTAAAAAATATCCTCTTCTTGATGATTTATTTTTTGAAAAAAGTAAAAAGTTTTCCCAAAACATTTAAAGCATCTGCAGATGCTTTAGCTTATTCACCTTTAAAAAAGGGGCGTTGTCCCAAGTTCTAAAAATTAAAACCGAAAAATAATTATTCTCAAACAAA